>DATIGE010000062.1 GCA_035454885.1 bacterium | reverse complement strand
TCGGCGATCGTCTCCTGGCTCCAGCGGCCGGGGCGGTAATACTTGGCCACGATGGCCGTGGGTTTTCCCGTCTCCTCGTCCTCGATCCCGATCTCATAGACGCGGTTTTCATAGCTGTTGAGAGGGAAGAGGACGCCGGTGGGGCGCAAGCCCTGCTCCTCGGCCGTTTGAAAGATGACTTCGGGCAAGAGGTGGTCGAAACGCACGTGACAAATCCTCCAATAATCTAAGTTTTGGATCGCACTATAGTGTGGGTTGCAGATTATGGATCGGCTAGGTAAGAAGCAAGATCGATGGAAGAAATAAAGGAGACCCCGGCGCTGCTTGAAGAAGAAGGGGACGAAGTCCCCCCCGAGATGACGGCCGAAGAAGTGGTGGCGATGGGGCGCCACCCCGTTTTCACGACCCAGGACACCTTCGAATCGTTGGGTCTCTCGCCCTCGATCCTCAACGCCGTCCATCACATCGGGTTCAAGCATCCCACGCCCATCCAGGCCGCGGTCATTCCCACGGCGCTGACGGGGAGCGACATCATTGGATTGGCCCAAACCGGATCCGGAAAGACGGCCGCCTTCGTCATCCCCATGGCTGAGCGGCTCGTGCACCACGAGGGAGTCGCCAAGTCGCCGCTGGGCCTGATCCTTTGTCCCACGCGCGAGATCGCCCTCCAGACCAAGGCCTTTCTCGACCTCTTTGGAAGGCATCACGACCTGACCACCGCGTGCGTGATCGGCGGTGTGAAGATGAATCCTCAGATCCGCGACCTTCAGGCCGGCCCGGACATCGTCGTGGCGACGCCGGGGCGTCTCGTCGACCACATGGAGCACCGGACCGTTTCGCTTTCGCAGGTGAAGGAGCTCGTCCTGGACGAGGCCGACCACATGTTGGACATGGGTTTTCTGCCCCAGATCACGAGGATCTTGGACGCCGTGCCGCGCCAGCGCCGGACGATGATGTTTTCGGCCACGATGCCGCCGCCCATCGAGCGCCTGGCCCAGAGGTACCTGCTGGACCCCAAACGCATCGATATATTGCCCGTGGGGCGCGCGGCCTTGGGGATCACGCATCGCGTTTATCTCGTCAAGACGGAGCACAAGAGGGATTGCCTGCTGGCCCTCGTGCATCAGGAGCTGGGGAGCACGCTCATCTTTACGCGCACCAAGCTCGACGCCGACTGGCTCTGCGGCGTTCTGGAGAGGGAAGGCCACCCGGTGACGAAGATCCACTCCAATCGCTCGCAAAAGGAGCGCGTGGACGCCTTGCAGGGATTCCGGGAAGGGGAACACAGGATCCTGGTCGCCACCGGCATCGCCTCGCGGGGGCTGGACATCCCGGCCATCGAGCACATCATCAACTTCGAGATCCCGGACACCGTGGAAGAGTACATCCACCGCGCCGGCCGCACCGCCCGCGCCGGGGCCGTCGGTATCGTTTCGACCATCGGGACCTGGCAGGACAAGCCGATGATCAAAGAGGTCGAGGCGGCCTTGGGTAAGGAGATCCCGCGCTGCACGGTGCCGGGCGTGCCGCCCTACGTGGAGTTGAAGGTGAAGCCCTTCGGGCGCCGCCGACGGTGATATGGAAGAACATTCCTGTTGTTCCGAGGCGAAGTCCCCATCCCCCAAGAAAATCGGTCCTTCGGCGATCTACATTTGTCCGATGCATCCGGAAATCCGCCGGGCCGGGCCCGGTTCCTGCCCCAAGTGCGGCATGGATCTGGAGCCCGAGGAGCCGGCGATCGGTCCGGAGGAACGGCCGGATCACGACCGGATGGGCCTGCGTTTCTGGATCTCGCTCGCCCTGACGGTTCCCGTTTTTCTCTTGGCGATGGTTGGGATGACGCTCCGCATCCCCCATCCCATTTCCATCGTCGCTCAACTCATTCTCTCGACCCCCGTCGTCCTCTGGTGTGGATTTCCGATCTTCGAACGCGCCTTTGATTCCATCCGTCATCGGAGTCCCAACATGTTCACGCTGATCGGCATCGGAACGGGGACGGCCTATTTCTACAGCGTGGCCGCGATGATCCTGAAGCGGCACGACGTGTATTTCGAATCCGCCGCCGTCATCACGACCTTGGTGCTCTTGGGGCAAGTCCTGGAGCTCAAGGCCCGGAGCAAGACCTCGAGCGCGATCCGGGCCTTGTTGGAGCTGGCCCCCAAGACGGCGCGCCGCGTGAGAGCGGATGGTTCCGAGGAGGATGTGCCCCTGGACCGCGTTCAACCGGGAGACCGCTTGCGCGTGCGTCCCGGCGAGAAGGTGCCGGTGGACGGGATGGTTGCGGAGGGGGAGAGCACCGTCGACGAATCGATGGTGACGGGCGAGCCGATCCCCGTGGAGAAAGTCGCGGAAAGCCGGGTCACCGGAGGAACGATCAACGGGACCGGAACCTTCGTGATGAAGGCCGAAAGGGTCGGGAGCGAGACCCTACTGGCCCAGATCGTGAGGATGGTCGCCGAGGCCCAGCGGACCCGCGCGCCGATCCAAAGTTTGGCCGACGTCGTCTCGAGCTGGTTTGTTCCCGCCGTCGTTGTCGTGGCCCTGCTTGCGTTCGCCGCCTGGTCCCTCTGGGGACCCGACCCGAGGTTGACCCACGCCCTGGTCAACGCCGTGGCCGTTCTCATCATCGCGTGCCCGTGCGCCCTGGGGTTGGCCACGCCCATGTCGATCATGGTGGGGACGGGACGGGGCGCCATGGCCGGAGTCCTGATCAAGGACGCCGAGGCGCTCGAAACCCTCGAGAAGATCGACACGCTGGTGGTCGACAAGACCGGCACCTTGACCCAAGGCAAGCCGGTCCTCGACGCGATCCTGCCCAACTCGGGATTCACCAAAGAGGGGCTCTTGAAACTCGCCGCATCGTTGGAGGCCGGCAGCGAGCATCCCCTGGCGGCCGCCATCGCCCAAGCCGCGCGGCGCGACGGCATCGTCCCGGACGAGGTGGAAAAGTTTAAGTCGTATACGGGGCAGGGAGTGACGGGCGAGATCGGCGGGAAATTCGCGGCCCTCGGCAACGACCGGCTCTTGGCCACGCTCAAGATCGATTTCTTTGTGAATGAGATGTTTCAGAAGTGCATGCAGTCGCTGCGTGAGGACGGGTACACGGCCGTGTATGTGGTGCACGACAATAAGTTGGCCGGTCTCATGGGCGTGAAGGATCCCATCAAGGAGGGCGCGCGCGAGGCGTTGGCGGACTTGAAGGCGATGGGCCTGCGCATCGTGATGCTCACCGGCGATAATCCCGTGACCGCGAAGGCCGTGGCGAAGGAGCTGGCCCTCGATGACGTGATAGCGGGGGTGCTCCCCGATCAAAAAGGACGCGCCATCGAGCATCTCCAGGACATGGGGTGCCGCGTGGCCATGGCGGGCGACGGCGTCAACGACGCCCCGGCGCTGGCGGAAGCCGACGTGGGCATCGCCATGGGCACGGGCGCCGACATCGCGATGGAAAGCGCGGGTGTCACGCTGGTGAAGGGCGACTTGCGCGGCATCGTGCGGGCGATTCACCTGAGCCGTTCGGTGATGAGCAACATCCGGCAGAACCTCTTCTTTGCCTTCGTCTACAACGCCTTGGGCGTGCCGGTCGCCGCGGGCGTTCTGTATCCCTTCTTCGGCATTCTGCTCTCGCCGATGATCGCCGCCGCGGCGATGAGCTTGAGCTCGGTGTCCGTGATCGGAAACGCCCTCCGGCTGCGCAATGTGCGGTTGTGAGAGCCGTCGAATCCCCGTAGGATGTGGCCATGTCGCACCCGATGGTGAAGAGTGTGCTCTGACATGGCCCAAGACCATTTTTCCAAACTGGCCGCCGCTTACGCCAAGAGCCGGCCGACGTATCCCGAAGCCCTCTACGATTTTTTGGCGTCGTTGCCCGCGCGCCGCGAGGTTGTCTGGGACTGCGCCTGCGGAAACGGCCAGGCGTCGGTCTCGCTGGCCATGCGGTTTCAAAAAGTGATTGCGACGGACCTGAGCGCGTCGCAGATTGCCCAGGCGGTGCCCCGCGACACGATCACCTACCGTGTGGCCGCCGCCGAGAACTCCGGCCTTCCCGGGGCAAGCGTCGACATGATTGCGGTGGCCCAGGCCTTTCATTGGCTGGATTTCGACAAATTCTTCGCCGAGGTGAGACGCGTGAGCCGCCCGGGGGCGGTCCTGGCGGTGTGGGGCTACGGCCGGCATTCCGTTTCGCCGGAAATCGATCCGGTGTTGGAAAAATATTTCGCGGGCATCGTGGGCCCTTACTGGCCGCCGGACGCGAAATGGCTGGTGGAAAAATACCAGACCATTCCCTTCCCGTTCGAGGAGATCGCGGCGCCCCGTTTTCGGATGGAGTTGGAGTGGAACCTCAATCAAATGTTGGCCTATTGGGAATCGTGGTCGGCAACGCAACGCTATCGGGAGGCGACGGGAAATGACCCGATGGATTTGATCTTGCCCGAGCTCAAGAAGGTTTGGGGACCTTCGGAAACGACGAAGACGGTTGTTTGGCCCCTCTATTTGAGGGTAGGACGCGTGCAAGAGGAGCGATCTTCATGAAAGAACCGGTCTTGGTCGAACTGGACGAGTTTTTCGTGATGGGAATCGAAGTCACCACCTCGGAGGCTTTGGAAGCGGGGTTGGGGACGGCGCGCATCCCGCTTCTATGGCGCACTTTTTTTGCCGAGAAGGTCGAGGAAAAAATTGCCAACCGGAGGGATCCGAACGAGCATGTCGGCGTCTGCACCGATTACAATCGCGATCCCAAGAGCCGGGAATACGGATCCTATGCGGCCCTGGCCGGATGCGAGGTCACCGAAGTGGGCGACGACGTGCCGGAGGGCCTGGTCGCGATGTCGGTTCCCGCCGGTTCCTACCTTCTCTTTGAGGCCCGCGGCCCGATGCCGGACGCCGTGATGCGCACGTGGGACGAGATCAAGAGATACTTTGAAACAGGCTCACCCTATGAGCGCGCGTTCACGGCCGACTTCGACCTCTACCGGAATGATCAGCCGGAGGCGGTCGATATCTTCGTTTCCGTCAAGTAGGGGCCATCCATGGGCAGGCGAAATTCGGCATTCCAGAGGGCGCCCTTGGAGGTCGTCGAACTGTCGGGCGACCCCTTTGAAGTCGCCCATCAGCTCGGCAAGAAACGCTCGGCCGTGATCGCCCGCCGGGTGGACTACTGGAACCGCCTGCTGGCGCGCGTCTATCGGGGCAAGAAGGACCGGCTCCGGTCGCTCGAAAGGGGATTCCTCGCCGCCGCGCGCGCCGTGCCCCGTTATCTCGGGGAGGTTCGCGCCCTGGCGGAAGGGGCCGGTCTTCCGTTCGCCGATCTCTTCCGTCTCAATCTGACCGAGCTGCAGGCCTACGCGGACAAATGCACGACGCTCGTTCTTCCTTTTGAAACGCCGCGAGGCCCCGGGATCTTGATCGCGCACAACGAGGACTGGGACCCGAGGCGGAACGACGTCTTCGTGCTCAAGGCGAGGCTTCCCGAATGCGCCTACGCCATCCTCGCGTACGACGGCTACCTCCCGGGGCTTTCCTCGGGCGTCAATTCCTTCGGGCTTGGGCACGCGATCAACTACCTCGCGCCCCCCGACCGTCGAGTCGGCGTCCCGCGGATCTTCATCACGCGGCATCTGGTGACCGCGCGGAATTTCGAGGACGTCGTGAACTGGGCCAAGAGGCACGCCCGCGCCTTTGGCCAGGGGATCCATCTGGCCCAGGGCTCGCAATATTTGGGGCTGGAGCTCACCTCCAAGAAGGTTGCCTTCTGGCGGCCGAGGCTTCCCGCCGTCCACGCCAATCACTACCTGGACGCGGGCTTGAGACGATCCGCCCCTCCGCCGGGCATCTCCTCGCTGGCGCGTTACCATGCGGCGAAGGCCCTGTTGGATGAGGAGGCGCGGCGACGGCGGGAAGCCTGGACAAGAACGGAGGCCGTCCGCGCGGCGCGAAGGATCCTCTCGGACCGCTCCGGCCTCCCTTACGCCGTCTGGAGGGAGGCGGACTCGACGGATGAGACCGGGGCGACGGTCGCCTGCGCCTTGATCGACACCGGGCATCTGACGTTGGAGGTCTTTCGCAAGAGGCCCGACGAGACTTCGCCTGGGATGAGTCTTCTTACGCAAACACGCTGGCGATCGACTTCCAGGCGGAGGTCATCGCGTGGGGGGCCGTGTTCGAGAAGAAATTCTGGACCCCGCTGACCATGGAATCCCAAGCCTCGCCGATGGGATCGGGCTGTGGGGCCCCCGGTGCCGCCGGCGGCGTTGACGCGTAGGGAGGGACCGTGCCCGGATAGATCGTCACCCGGCCGTGTTCCCATCGGAGGGTCACTTCGACGTCGCGCACGGCCGTCGCTGTCTCTTGAAAGAACAAGAAACCCGCCGGTCGACTGTAGCTTTCCTCCAGGTGGAGGGTGACCCGGCGGGTCGTCCCATCGGGGACGTCGTAACGGTCCACGCCGTCCAGGCGCCAGGGCTGGAGATAGACCTCGTTGATTCCTCCCAGCCCGCCCAGGCCGAGGGGGCCGCCTTCGCCGTGAATCTGGCTATTGATGCCATCTTGGAGTTGCGCAAGGGCGTGATCGCGCTCGGTATTGGTGATCTCGCCGTCATTTGAGAAGGGACCGGCCCAGCCGTTCTCGAATCCTTCCCCGAAATGCGCCTCGGCCAGGGGGCTCCCTTCCGGATTCTTGGGATCGGTGATGAAGACTCGGCTCATGGTCGCTCGAGTCATTATTTTCGCCTGAATTCAGGAGGGTGTAAAGAGCATCATAATAATGCATTTGTTTGATAATAATGATTCTTAATTTTAATTAGTATTTATGAATTAGCATGTTAAAAGACAAACATATCTGTCCGCCACGAAGCACCTCAGCCGTCATTCCCGAGCCACCACGACGTCGCTTCCCTCCTCGGAATACGTGACGGTGATGAGGATGGGCCGGCAACAGACGTGGCAATCCTCCACGTACTCAACCGGGTCGTCGGAGGGCTCCGGTTCGATGACAAAGGTCTCGCTGCAATAGGGGCAGGCGACGGTGATTTCCTCGTTCATAGGAGGATGTTCAGCCAAACGGCCGCGAGGGTCAAGGTGAGCAGCGTGACACGAGGGTCGGCCCTGTCAAAGAGAGCGGATCGAGGCTTCGCCCTTGCCAGGAGCGGATTGGGCCGATAATGGAAGGGTTCTTTTCAGATGAGGAGGATTCGATGGAATACAAAGTCGATTTTGAAGACGTCCTTTTCACCCTTTTTGATTTTCTCAAGCCCGACCAGCTCGCGAATTTTCCCCGCTTTCAGGGACAGACCTCCGACATGTACCGGCAGATCCTGGAGGAAGGCCTCAAATTCGCCAAGAACGAGCTCGCGCCCTTGAACGAAAAGGGCGATCGCATCGGCGCCAAGGTCGTCGACGGGCGCGTGAGGATGCCGGAAGGGTTCAAGGAGGCGCTGGCCCGGTTCGGACAGAACGGATTCATGTCGATCGACCTGAATCCCGAATACGGCGGCATGGGACTCCCGACCCTCATCAATACGGCCCTGTCCGAATTCATCATGGGGGCGTGCACGAGCTTCGCCTTCTTTCACCTCCTGACCCGCGGGGATTGCAACATGATGCAGGCCTTCGCCTCGCCGGAGTTGACTCGGATCTACCTGCCCAAGATGACGTCGGGCGAATGGTGCGGCACGATGTGTCTGACCGAGCCGCAGGCCGGATCCGCGGTCGGCGACCTGACGACGACGGCTAGGAAGAACGCCGACGGTTCGTATTCGATTCAGGGCACGAAGATCTTCATCACCTCCGGCGATCATGACCTCACGCCGAACATCGTTCATCTCGTCCTCGCGCGGATCGAAGGCGACCCGGCGGGCACCAAGGGCATCTCGCTCTTCGTCGTGCCGGCCAGGCGCGTGAACGCCGACGGCGGCCTGGACGCCGACAACGACGTCAAGCTCGTCTCGATCGAGCACAAGATGGGCATCAAGGCCTCGCCCACGTGTCTCCTCGAATTCGGCGACAAGGGCCAATGCCAGGGCTTCCTCGTCGGAAAACCCATGGAGGGCATGAAGTACATGTTCCAGCTGATGAACGAGGCGAGGCTCGCCGTCGGCCAACAGGGCGTGTCGATCGCCGGGCCCGCCTACGAGCACGCGCTCGGTTACGCCAAGGAGCGCACGCAGGGCGGCAAAACGCTCATCGTCGAATACCCGGACGTTCGCCGGATGCTCATGACGATGAAGGCTTACGTGGAAGGTTTGCGATGCCTGATCTTGGAGGCCGGTCTCTTCGTCGACATCGGCTGGCACCATCCGGATGCGCATGTGCGCGAAGAATATGAAAGCTACCTGGGCCTCATGACCCCCGTGTGCAAGGCCTTCGGGTCCGACATGGGCTTCCGGGTGACCGAGCTCGCGATCCAGACGTACGGCGGTTACGGCTATGTTTCCGATTATCCGGTCGAGCAATACATGAGGGACTTGAAGATCGCCTCGCTTTACGAGGGGACGAACGGCATCCAGGCCATGGACCTGATCGGACGGAAGTTCCTCAAGAACGCCGGAGAAAACCTGAAGCGCTACCTGGCGCATGTCGTCGGCCAGTTGAAGAAGGCGGGTGAATCTGCCGAACTGAAACCGTCGGTCGACAAGTGCCTGGCGGCGATCGACCGTTTCGGCAAGGCGGCCCTGCACATCGGGAAAAGCGCCGGCGACCAGGCCTACGTGGGCCTTGCGGCGACGCCGTTCCTGCGGGCCTTCGGCGACGCGATCTGCGCCCAACTCCTCGTGCGCCGCGCCGCCGTCGCGGTGGAACAATTGGCCAAAAAACCGACTCCTGAGCGGACGAAGTTTCTCCAGGGCAAAATTGAGGTGGCGAGGTTCTACGTCGAACAGCTCCTCCCCGAGATGGACGTGAATATCGCGCGCATCCAGACGGGCGACAGATCCGCTCTCGCGGACGTCCTTTAATTCATTTGAGCTCTAGGCCGACGGGGCAGTGGTCCGATCCCAGGAGGTCGGGATGGATCGTGGCCGTTTTCATTGCCGGCCGGAGGTCTTTGGAAATGCAAAAGTAGTCGATCCGCCACCCCACGTTCCGGGACCGGGCTCCCATGCGGTAGGTCCACCAGGTGTATTTTTTTGGGCTTTGGTCGATCTCTCGGAAGGTATCGAGGAAGCCGGATTCGAGCAGCTTGGTGAACTCCGCCCTTTCTTCATCGGTGAATCCCGAATTCCCCCGATTGGCCGCCGGATGCTCCAGATCGATTTCCTTGTGGGCGACGTTCAAATCGCCGCAAAGAACGACCGGCTTCTTCTTCTCCAGGCCTTTCAAGTAGGCCCGGAAGTCCTTTTCCCATTGGAGGCGATAGGGCAGCCGCTTCAGCTCCTCGCCCGCGTTCGGCGTGTAGACGTTCACCAAGAAATATTCGGGGAACTCGCAGGTGATCACCCGGCCTTCGGCGTCGTGTTCCTTCATGCCGATGCCCAACCGCACGTCCGCGGGTTTCACGCGTGTGAACACGGCCGTCCCGGAGTAGCCGGGGCGGTCGGCGGGGTTCCAAATGGCCTCGTATGGTTCGAAAGCGGCGAGATCGTCCGACTCGACCTGCTCCGGTCGGGCCTTGATCTCCTGCAGGCAGAAGACGTCCGGGGCGAGGGAGAGGATCGATTTTGCGAAATCCTTTTTGAGGACCGCCCGGATGCCGTTTACGTTCCAGGAGACGAGTTTTTGGGTCTGCATCGCCATTGTTCAATAGAATTCCTACCTTATTTTGGCAACTTTTGTATCGGAGCGGCGACATGAGACCCACTTTTATCGAGGAGGCCTGCTCATGAATCTCGGTGTCAATCTTCCGGTCCGTTCCGCGACGGCGCTCTTTCAGACGATCCTGGCGGGGGCCGCGGAGGCCTATCCGGCCCTCGCGGCGCACGTGGAGGGGATCAGCGCCCGCAATTTCGGCGAGCGGTTGATTCGCTTCGAGGCGGAGCGCGCCGCCCTGGAGAGCCCAGGCCGCGTCGACTCGGCGTTCCTGATGACCCGGCTTGCCGCCGAGCAGATTGTTTATGTCCAAGGGGACGGATCAAAGATCCCTCTCGCCCAGTTCATGCGGGAGAGGGCGGAACCCCTGTCCACGACGGTGCTGGAGGTGGGTACGCCCCGCGGGCTGGCGCCGCGGATCGCCTATGAAGGACGGATTCACGCCGGGGGAGAGATCGCCGAACTCGCACGGGACTTCCTCTCCCGTCGCACGATCACGCCCGCGGCGGCCGACGCCCTCGCTTGGGTCGCTCGGCAGAGGGCGATCGACCTCGCGGGGCGGAAATTCGTCATGATGGGCGCGGGCGCGGAATTGGCCCCGACCGAGCTCCTTCTGAATGCCGGGGCGACGGTCCTCTTTCTGGACCTGTCGTCCGCGGAGAAATACGTCGCCGACCGCGCCCTCCAGAGCGGGACGGTCGTCCATGCGCCGGGAGGGGCGAACCTCCTGACCCAACCGCGGGAGATCGCCGCGACGATCGAGGCCTTCGCCGCGGGCGATCCCGTCCACATCGGGGCCTTCGCCTACGTCGGCGGCCATGCGATGGAATGGCGCCTGACCGCCTCGATGAACGCCGTCCTCCGGAGCCTCGACCCGGCCCTCGTCGGGTCCATCGGACTCTACATCTCACCCACGGCCCCGGCCGAGGCCCAGCGGGAGGATGCGGTCGCCTCCCTGGGCGGTTTCGCCGATCCCCGCTTTGCGGACCGGAAATGGAGGGGGCTGGGAGTCCTGAGGAAAAACCTCCACGAACACGAAGGGACCTTCTGGCCCCGCAACATCGTTTCTCTCCAAGGCGCGAGCTATTTGGCGGCCCAGTACGTCGAGAAACGGCTCGCGGCCGAGGTCTTCGCGGCGCGAGGGACAGGGGACGGCAAGGGCCGTCCGGTGACGGTCTCCGCGAACGTGGCGGGCATCACGAGGACGCGCTCCATGCAGATCCCGACCTTTCAAGCGGGATTTCTCGGGGCGCCGAGCTTGGGGCTGGAAACCTATGACCCCGCGACGACGCGCTGGCTCTCGGGGCTGCTCTTTCTTCAGGGTGTCTTGGATCCGGATGCCGTGGGGTCCGCGACCAGTCCGTTCGAGGACGAAAACGAAAAGGTCCGCCGCCTCTCCTCGCTCCAGGTCCACGGGGCGGTCTACTCTCATCCCTACGCCGTCGAGGGGGCCATCACCCGCGCGGCCTTGATCGGACTCGGCAAAAGGCCCCGGCTGATTCCGGGATTCGTCCGGAGCCTATTCAAAAAGTAATGGTCTCAGGTTCCTGTTGGCGCGGTTGCGGCATCCGTCTGAGGCCAGTCGCTCCGCGTCCGGGCCGGGTACAGATCCAGAACGCCCTGCTGTAGCGCGCGTTCCGCGGCGCGGACGCCCATATCGTAGATCCCGCCGAAGACTTCGGGACGTGACTCGAAGAAACGGTTCACCGGGAAGCTCACGCGGTCCGGGTGGATCACATGGATCGCGCGGTCGGGGTACCGATTCCTCAAGGAGTCGAGGTCCAGGGGACGGGGATCGGGGACGAGACCGTCGAGCTTGGCGAGTTCGCCCAAGCTTTCCCGGAGGCGCTTCACGGCGGGGCCCGACGGAAGTCTCCGTGCCGCCTTGTCGGCGGAGCCCAGGAGGGCATGGAGCCCCCGCTGGAACAGGCTCTGGACCGGCTTGGGAAAGACGTTGCCCCTCTTGCTGCTCGTCACGACAAAGACCGTGCGGGCCCCCAATTCGAGGGCCAGCTCGACCGGGGCGTTGTCGGCGAAGACACCGTCGATCAAGAGTCCGTCCGCCAATTCGATCGGTTTTCCATACAGGTAGGGGATCCGGGACGAGGCCTCGACCGCCTGCCGCAGATGGGCGGGGCCGTCGACGACGGTCCAGTGCTCGCGACGGTCGGCCTTTTCGATTTGGGCCCGTTCCGGCAACGAGGGCTTGTTCGTGAAGTAATGGGGGGCGAAGAGAAGCCCGCCCGTTTCGACCAGGATCGCGGCATTCACCGCGAGGCGCTCGCAGGTCTTTTCGCAGGGGCCGGCCAGGAAGAGGGCGAGGCTCGCCCCCAAGACCGCGGCCGCCTCCTCGCGCAGGTGCCTGAGCCCCAAGGGGTCGTAGTTCGCGGCGGTCAGGACGACCTGTGTGTCGCTCCCGAAGGCCCGGCTCGTGTCGACCAGGCCGCGATCGAAGACCTCTCGTAAGGCCGCCGGATGCGGGTTGAGCCTCTTGCGGGTGACCTTGGAGGCCAGCCCGAAGTCGATCCAGGCGTTCCTCGCGAAGTCGTGATCAAAGGGGGCCCCGGCCGCCGCGACGGTGGCCACCAGACTTCCGGAGGAACTGCCGACCGTTAAGGCATAGGGCTGGTCCCCGAAACCGGCCTCCCGGAGCCGGGCGCCCATCTGGATGACGAACCCCGTTTGAAAGGCCCCCCACATGGCCTCACCGGGCAGGACAAGGGCGATGGAATTTGGGATTAAAGTTGGCATATGCCAAATATGCCGCTTCCCGCGGCACAGCTGTCGCTAAGCTCCTAATGGAAGCTAGTCGACACGATGCGTCAGAGGTTGTCAAGTAATTATGCGCTGCGTTAAAAACCTGTGGATAAGTCGATTATTAAAATAAAATTAAGGTCTTATATGGCTGGGAATCAACAATTGACATTCGGAGTCTAATCCTGCGAGATCGCCAATGACTAACCAAGGGAGGATCCCATGAAGCGTCTCCGTGTTGTTGCCTCACTGTTAGCCCTGCCCCTAATGCTGGCCGTTACCGGCTGCCAGAAGGCCGAAGAGCCGGCCAAGCCCGAGGTCAAGGCGGCCCCCAAGGCGGCCGAAAGGCCGGCGGCCAGACCCGCCGAAAGACCCGCCTCTCAGATCGAGAAGGACACCTTGGAAGCCTGCCTCAAGCGGAATCCCGACAATGCAGCCTACTGCCGATGCTACGCGAGCGAGTTGGGCAAGCGTTATGCCGAAAAGGCCAAATCGGGGGACGTCTCGGTCCAGGAGCGCGGGCAGATGGCCGTCCAATCCGCCCTTGCCTGCAAGCAAACCAATAAGAAGTAAAAAAGCGCGGAATAACGTCGATTCTTAGGCGGCCTTGCGAGCTGGGGAGGTTGAGGGCGCCTGGCTGGCCGGGGTCGTCTCTTTGCCGGGAAAGAGCGTGTAGCGGAGCGTCTTGAAAAATCCCTTCCACGAGCTGAAGGTGTCGTCGACGGCCGAGGGTTCGTAGCCGCAATGGACCATGCAGTCGGCGCATTTTTCGTTCCGGCCGGTCCCGTACCGGTCCCATTCCGTCGTTTCCATCATCTCCTTAAAAGAGGAGGCGTAACCCTCGCCCAGGAGGTAGCACGGTTTCTGCCATCCGAAGACGTTGTAGGCGGGACTCCCCCACGGCGTGCACTGATAGTTCTCCTGGCCCTGCAGGAAGCGCAGAAAGAGCGGTGATTGATTGAACTTCCAGCTTTTTTTCGGATTCCCGAAAATCTTCGAAAAGAGCTCATGGGCCCGGTTCCTCTTGAGGAAGTGCTCCTGGTCCGGGGCCTTTTCGTAGCTGTAGCCGGGGGAGACCATCATGCCTTCGACCCCGAGCTCGGTGGCGAGGTCGAAAAACTGCCGTACCCGGTCGGGATTGGCCCCGTCGAAGAGGGTTGTGTTCGTCGTGACACGGAACCCCCTGGCCTTGGCGTCCTGGATCGCCTTGACCGCCACGTCAAAGATGCCTTCGCGGCAGACCGCGTGGTCGTGTTCTTCCTTAAGACCGTCCAGATGGATGCTGAACGTGAGATATTTCGAGGGTTTGAAGAGGTGGATCTTCCGTTCAAGCATGATGGCGTTGGTGCAGAGGTACACATAGCGCTTGCGGGCCACCAGTCCCTCGACGATCTCCTGTATCTCAGGATGAATGAGGGGCTCACCGCCCGGGATGCTCACCATGGGGGCCCCGCACTCCTCCACGGCCCGGAAGCACTGCTCGGGGGTCAGGCGCTTGTTCAGGATTTCTTCCGGAAACTGGATCTTGCCGCAGCCGGCGCATTCGAGATTGCAGCGGAAGAGGGGTTCGAGCATGAGGACCAAGGGATAGCGCTTCCTCCCCCGGATTTTTTGGGAGAGGACGTAGCTCATCACGCGCAGGGCCTGGGAAACGGGAACCGACATATATAGTGGGGCGCGAGACTACCCTTGCCGGCAAAAGGGGGGCAAGGGATTTTCTTTCAAAATTTCGCACCGGGGCTTGGAAAGGGTACGTCGAGGGCGTATATTTGGACTGCATGCGGATCGTGACCATCCAATTTCTTTTCCTGCATCTTCAGCCATCCCAAAAAGTACAAATGAAAACAGGGGGTTCCTTATGAACCGGAGGGAGAACGGGCTTCACTACGATTTTGTCGGCATTCGTGACCGCGGCGACGGAGTCATCGGGCCTACGGACCTCATTATTGTCCGCGATGAGGACGGGGCGCGTCACGAATACTATTTGGGGGACGACCAGGCCCGCCGTTTTCTGCGAGGCATGGGGACCGAGGTCGAGGAGATCGAGGGCCTCCCCTGGGGTCAGGCCCAGAGCCGGCTTGCCTACCTCCACCACATGCGGTGCGCGATGCGGAAGGCCCAGGCCGGCGACGCCGCCGGTTTGGACGAGGAGCTCCGCCAAGCCGAGGAGTGCGCGCGCATGGCCGAGATGAATTTCGACATGGAAAAGGCTCAGGAGGTGCGCTCTCTCCTGAGTCAGCATTAAAGGGATTTCAGCCGCAGGACCATCCCGCCGACGACCGCGAAATGGAACAGGAAGGCCCGCGACGCCAGCGTCCCGAGAGGGAAGGCGTCGAGAGACGCCGAGAGCCGGTAGCCGGCCAGTCCCGCGCATCCCAGGATCACGTCGAAGAGCCCCGAAAGGCCGAGATAGACGCCCGGAACGCCGGCCAGACCCGCCAGCGGGAGAAAACGCACGACCGCCCAGACCTTCAACAACCCGACGGCGATCCGGCCGAGCCTGAGACCCGTCTCTCTCCACGAAAGGCCGGTCCGGTGTTCGGTCGTGAGGTTCTTGCGGAACTCGTCCAGGCGCTCCAAAGGCCCGATGAAGAAGGTCGGAAAGAAAAAGGCGTAAACGAAGAATTCGAGGGGGTCGGACGGCAGAGGACGTCCGCTCCCGACTCCCTGCGCGACCCACAGGAGACGGAATCCGAGAAAGACCGCAGCCGCCCCTTCCCGAGGGATGAAAATGACAAGCGCGATGAGTCCTGCGGCTAGGCCGACGTTGAGGATCCGGCAGAAAATGGCCTTCCGCGGATTCCACTGGAGCCAGAAGAGACCGTAGTAAACGAGGCCGGTCACGGCGACCAGGCCGAAGGTGAAGAAGGGAGTGGTGTAGATCTCGATCACCGCCAGGGACGCCAGCACGAGCGTCAGGTTCCGCGCGAAGTCCGGGAGGAGGCGGATCAAGAGAAGCAGGACGGTGAAAAGTCCCAGGCCCGTCAGAAATTCGTTGAGTCCGCTCATCGGAGGCATTACCCGTATCCCCACGGCGGACCCATGAAAAGAACCAAATCCAAACGACTGTTTGACGAAGCGCTCCGCCGGATCCCCGGCGGCGTGGACTCGCCCGTCCGCGCCTTCAAGGCCGTGGGCGGGGAGCCGCTCTTCATTCGATCCGCGAAGGGTTCGAAGCTCGTCGACGCGGACGCGAACGTTTTCATCGACTACGTTGGGTCGTGGGGGCCGATGATTTTGGGACACGCGCATCCGCGGGTGTTGAAGGCCGTCGGTGAGGCGATGAGGCGTGGCACGAGTTTCGGCGCCCCCTGCGAGTTGGAGGTCCAACTCGCCGGCGAGGTGATCCGAGCCGTGCCTTCGATACAAAAGGTGCGCTTCGTTTCGAGCGGCACCGAGGCGGTCATGGGGGCCGTGCGCGCGGCGCGCGGGTTCACGGGCCGCAAGAAAATCATCAAGTTCGACGGTTGCTACCATGGCCACGCGGATTACCTGCTGGTCAAGGCGGGTTCCGGGGCTCAGACGCTGGGCCAACCGGACAGCGCCGGGGTTCCGAGCGAGTTCACGGAGCAGACCTTGGTCGCGAGGTTCAACGACCTCGACAGCGTGGAAGTTCTGTTCAAGGCCTGCCCCGGGGAGATCGCCGCGGTCATCTTGGAGCCGGTCGTCGGCAACATGGGCGTGATCCTCCCCCGCGACGGTTTTTTGCAAAACGTTCGGGAGCTTTGCAACCGCGAGGAGGCGCTGCTGATCTTTGACGAGGTCATGACGGGGTTCCGGCTTGCTTACGGCGGGGCGCAGGAGGTCTACGGCGTGAAGCCGGACCTGACGACCTTGGGAAAGATCATCGGCGGCGGGATGCCCGTGGGGGCTTACGGCGGCCGGGCCGAGGTCATGGACATGGTGGCTCCCGCCGGGCCCGTTTACCAGGCCGGGACGCTCTCGGGGAACCCGATGGCGATGGCGGCGGGACTCGAGACGCTCAAGATCCTCAAGGCGGCGAAGCCCTACCGGACGCTGGAGAAAAAAGTCGGCGCGCTCTGCAACGGCTTGAGGGAGGCGGCGAAAAAGGCGGGCGTGCCCGTGACCGTCGCCCAGGCAGGGTCGATGTTCACCGTCTTCTTCGCCGAAGGCGGGATCAAAAACGCGGACGACGCCCGGCGTTGCGACGCGGAGCGCTTCGCGAAATTCTTCCGGGCCATGCTGGAACGACGGGTCTACCTCGCCCCATCCCAGTTCGAGGCCTGCTTCGTTTCCGCGGCCCATTCCGAAAAAGACTTCCGTTTGACCGTCAAAGCCGCGGAGGAGGCCTTTGAAGAAATCGTCCGAACCTAAGAACGGCGACCCCTTCCTCATCGCCTGGGGCATCTACGGCGCGGTGGGGTTCCAGCTCGCGGCCACGGTCGTGGGGGGGCTCCTCTTGGGCATGTGGCTGGACAAGAAGTGGGGCTTGAGCCCGTGGCTCACGCTCGCGGGGATGGTCGTCGGCATGGTTGGAGGGTTCTACAACCTCATCCGCATCACGACCTGGAACGAGTCGCGCAGAGAAAAAAAATTCGGCAGGAAGGGAAAGGGCGCATGACGATCGATTCCCGGATCTGGCAAGGGGTCCTCGCGGGCCTCGCCTTCGGGGCCGTCAATTTCTGGCTTCTCATCCGGATCGTGCGCGGGATGGTGGAGTCCCAGAAGATCAAGCCCTGGAAAACCTTCCTCTCTTTCGCCGTGAAAATCGCGCTCTTGGCCCTCACAATCGGCTTGCTCCTCAAAAAGGGCTATGTTAGTCCGCTCCCGTTTATTGCGGGGTTCACGGTCAGCCTGGTTTTGGGAGTCGCTGTCATCGCCCTCAAGACTTCCAAAAATTCCCCGGAAAACCCGTAAATTAAAGAGGTAGGGACGATGGAGCATCATTTCAGCTGGCTGGGATTTCTGACCAACGAACACTTCGCCCATCAATACGGCCATACGGTGACGGCAGGTCTCATCGTCCTCTTTCTCATTTTCGCGACGCTCCTCGTCTGCCGGAAATTGCGCCGGACGGAGGAAAGGCTCATTCCCGGGCCGAAGACCACGCTCACGAATATTTTTGAGGTGGCCGTCGAGAACATCTTGGGGCTCTTGGAAGGGATCGTCGGTCCGGACGCCAAGAAGTATTTCCCCTTGATCGGCACCATCTTCATTTACATATTCTTATGCAACGCGGTGGGCTTGATCCCCGGGGTCTCGCCGCCGACGGACAACATCAATACGAACGCCTCCATCGCGCTGACGGTTTTCATTTATTACAACGTCATGGGCATCAAGGCGCACGGCCTCCGCGCCTATCTCAAGCATTTCATGGGCCCCATTCTTTGGCTGGGGCCGCTCGTGGCGGTCATCGAGGTGATCGGTCACGCGGTTCGGCCCGTGTCGCTTTCGCTCCGTCTGTTGGGGAACATCACGGGAGATCATCTCGTGATCGGGATTTTCTCGGATCTCGTGCCGCTCTTGATTCCGGTCGTTTTTATGGCCCTCGGGCTCTTCGTCTCCTTTATCCAGGCGTTCGTGTTCAGCCTGCTGTCGACGATCTACATCGGACTCGCGACGGCGCATGAGCATGAAGCCCATGAAGCTAGAGAAGGACACGCGCACTAGATAAATGCGGCGATCTCTCTCTCCGCCCAGGGCGGAGAGATCTCTCGACACCAGTGCGAGCAGAGGGACTTTTGAGGAAAGGAGGAAAATACATATGAAGAAACTGATTTCTTTCTTCGGAGTCCTGTTCGCGTCCTTGTTCGCGACAGCGGCGGCTTTCGCCCAGGAACACGGCGCGGCGGCCTCGACGGACAGCCCCAAGTCGGTGCTCGCGATCTCGGCCGGCATCGCCATCGCCATCGCGGCGTTCGGCGGCGCGCTCGGCCAGAGCCGGGCGGCGGCGGCGGCCCTCGAGGGCATCGCCCGTAATCCGGGCGCCTCGGGCAAGGTCCAGACGCCGATGATCATCGCGCTCGCCCTGATCGAGTCGCTGGTCATCTACGCGTTCGTCATCGCGATCCTGTTGCAGGGGAAAATTTAAATTCCCCTCACCCTGACCCTCTCCCCCGTGACGGGGGAGAGGGCATGGGAGAGGGGCTTAAAACACGATCTGTCGGACGGACTCGCGGGCCATGAGGAAGACGTTCGAGGGGAAGAGTCCCAGGTAGAGGATGACGAAGACGCAAAGAAAGATCGTCCCCAGCAGGGTATAGGAAAGCGGCGGGAGGGCGTAGTCCTTCTGCTTTTGGAAGTACATCTTCACGATCGGTCCCAGGTAGTAATAGGCGGAAACCGCGCTGTTCAACACCCCCACGACGACCAGTCCATAGAGCCCCGCTTCGATCGCGCCGGAGAACAGGTAGAACTTGCCCACGAAGCCGATCGTCGGCGGCATGCCGGTGAGCGAGAAGAGAAACAGGGCCATGGCGCCTGCCAGGAACGGATGCCTTTCGGAAAGTCCGGCGTAGTCGGTCAACTCCTCGGCCTGATCGCCCCGGCGGCCGATGGCGATGACCACCGCGAAGGCCCCGATCGTCATGAGGGAGTAGGCGAAGAGGTAGAAGAGGACCGAGGCGATCGTCGATTCCGCGAGGACGTTTTTTTGAAGTGCGGCCGTGACGCCCACGAGGACGTAGCCGGCGTGCGCGATCGACGAGTAGGCGAGCATCCGTTTGATGTTGTGCTGGCGGATGGCCACCAGGTTGCCGACCGTCATCGTCAGGGCGGAGAGCGTCCAGAGGATCGGAGTCCAAGGGATCTGGGGAATGTGCCCGACCGAAAGGGCGATGCGGATCAGCGCCGCGAACCCCGCCGTCTTGATCGCGGTCGCCATGAAGGCGGTGACGGACGTCGGCGCGCCTTCATAGACGTCCGGCGACCAGAGGTGGAAAGGAACCGCCGCGATCTTGAAGCCCACGCCCACGAGGATCAGCGCCACGGCCAGCATGACCAAGACCGGCTCGGCCGGCGGGATCGAAAGCTGTTGGAGTTTCGCAAAGGACGTCGACCCCGCGGCCCCGTAGGCCATCGCGATGCCGTATACCAGGAATCCCGAAGCGATCGAGCCCATGATGAAATACTTGAGGGACGCCTCGTACGACTTGACCACGTTCCGTTTCATGCCGCAGAGGACGTAGGCCGAAAGCGAGGCGATCTCGAGGCCCAAAAAGAGGACGATCAGGTCCGCCGCGTGCGCGATGATCATGCCTCCGGCGGTGGCGAAGAGGACGAGGGCGTAGTACTCGCCGTCCCGGATGTTCTCCTCGGGCAGGTAGTCCTTGGAGAGGAAAATCGTCAGGAGCGCCGCCAGGAGCAGGACGAAATCGAAGGCGTAGGCCATCCGGTCGAAGAGAAGGAGACCCAGGGACAGGGGTGCGCCCGAGAGCCATCCGCCCCAGGAGGCCAGCAGCGCGGAAACGATCGCGAGCGCGCTCAAGATCAATATGAGGACGGAAAAGACCTTTCTCGCGAGCGGAGCGAGAAGGAGAATCAAGAGGCCCGCGCCCAGGAGAATTAGGACCGGGGTCGCGAGGGCCGTCAGCGTTGACCAATCGACAGTTGCCATTGTGTTCTCTCAATGAACTTCGTGACGGATTTTTCCATCTTACTGGTCAAGAATCCGGGACCCACGCCGATCCAGAAGATCAGGACGATCAAGGGCGCCATGACCGCGACCTCCCGGAAGGAGAGATCGGCGAGCGCCTTGTTCTCCTCCTGCGTGACGGGGCCGAAAAAGACTTTTTTGACCATCCACAGCATGGTGGCCGCCCCGAAGACGACGCCCGTCGCGGCGAGCGCCGCCGTGACCGGGTTTGACTTGTAAGACCCCATGAGGATCAGAAATTCGCCGACGAAGCCGTTCGTGGCCGGCAGGGCGATCGAAGAAACGGTGACGATCAGGAAGAGGACCGCGTAGAACGGCATGGGCGTCGCCAGCCCGCCGAAGGCGGCGATTGCGCGCGTATGCCGGCGTTCGTAGATCATTCCGACCAGGAGAAAGAGGGCGCCCGTCGAAATGCCGTGGTTGATCATCTGCACCGAGGCGCCCATGACACCCTGGGGGGTGAGGGACATGAGCCCCAGCATGACGAACCCCAAATGGGCGACGGAGGTGTAAGCGACGAGCTTTTTCAGGTCCGGCTGGACCATCGCGACGAGCGACCCGTAGATGACGCCGATGACGGCGAGCGCCGCGATCGCCGGGGCGAACGCGGCGGAGGCCTGCGGAAAGAGGGGCATCGCGAACCGGACGAAGCCGTAGGTGCCCATCTTGAGGAGGACGCCGGCCAGGAGCACGCTGCCGCCGGTGGGCGCCTCGACGTGCGCGTCGGGGAGCCAGGTATGGAACGGGAACAGCGGCACCTTGATGGCGAAGGCCAGCGCGAAGGCGCCGAAGAGAAACATCTGGGCCTTGTTCGGAAGGTTCAGCCCGTAGAGGTCCGCGAGATTGAACGATCCCCCGGCCGAATAGAGATAAAGAATCGCGGCCAGCATGAGCAGGCTCCCCACCATCGTGTAGAGGACGAACTTGATCGCCGCGTAGATGCGCCGCTCCCCGCCCCAGCCGCCGATCAGGAAGTACATCGGGACGAGCATCGCCTCCCAGAAGACGTAGAAGAGGAAGAGATCCAGGGCGGAAAAGACACCGATCAGTCCCGTCTCCAAGACCAGGAGAAAGACCAGGAAGCCCCGGATTTTACCGGAATGGTCCTTCCAGGATTGCAGGATGACGAGGGGGATGAGCAGGGCCGTCAGGACGATCAGCGGCGCGCTGAAGCCGTCCACGCCCAGCCGGTAGTCCACCTTGAAACCCTGAAGCCACGGGACGATTTCCTGGAATTCAAACTCGCCGGTGCCCCGGAACCGGTCGAAGAGGACGCACGAAAGGACGAGCGGCACGAGCGAAGCGGCGAACGCCGACGCGCGCAGGACCGTCTCCCGGCCGCGCGGGATCAGCGCCAGGGGGATCAGCCCGAGCAGGGGGGAAAAAATCGTCCAAGAGAGAATATGTGCGATCATAAATGGTGTAGGGGCGAATCTCGTATTCGCCCTTTTACAATACGAATGCCCCGATCAGCGCGATCGCCCCGACCGCGAAGAGCAGGGCGTAGGTCTGGATCAAACCCGATTGCATGAGCCCCAGCGCCCGCCCGAAAAGACCCACGGTCTGGGCCGAGCCTTCCACGAGGAGGGTATCGACCACCTTCTGGTCCGCGAAGCGCCACAGGATCCTGTCCGAGAACCAGACGACCGGCTTCACGAACAGAAAACGGTAGATCTCATCCACGTAGAACTTGTTTTCGATGACGGTCCGCACGCGGACCATTCTTTCGGCCAGTTTCTGCATGCGTCCCAGTTTTTGCGAATAGAGGACGTTCGCGAACAGGCTCAGATGAACCACCCAAAGCATCGTCGCGACCATGAGCAGTAGCTCCAGCCCGTGCCCGCGCGCGTGCAGCTTGGCGAAGAACTCCTCGTAGGCGAAGATCGGGGCGAACCAGCGGAAGAAATGATCGTGCCCCTTGACCGCCTCGGGGATGCCCACCCAGCCGCCGGCCACCGCCAGAATCCCCAGGACGGCGAGGGGAATCGTCATCGAGACGGGCGACTCATGGGCGTGGTCATGAAGATGCTCGTCCCTCGGCTGGCCCAGAAACACCGCCGCGAAAAGCCGGTTCATGTAAAACGCCGTGAGCCCCGACGTGAGAAAGCCCACCGCCCACAGAACCGTATGTCCCGTCGCGAACCCCTGCCAGAGGATGGCGTCCTTGGAAAAAAAGCCCGCGAAGGGCGCGATGCCGGAGATGGCCAGGACCGACACCGCGAAGGTATAGAACGTGACCGGCATCTTCCGTCTCAGTCCCCCCATCTTCCAGATGTCCTGTTCGCCGTTCATCGCGTGGATGACCGAGCCCGCGCCGAGGAAGAGGCAGGCCTTGAAGAAGGCGTGCGTCATCAGGTGGAAGATCGCGGCGGAAAAGGCGCCCACGCCGACGGCGAAAATCATGTAGCCCAACTGGCTCACGGTGGAATAGGCGAGCACCTTCTTGATGTCGTTCTGGACGAGGGCGATGACGGCGGCGAAGAGGGCGGTCGCCATGCCCACCACGGCGACCGTTTGCATGGCGACCGGCGACAGGGTGTAGAGAAAATGCATCCGGGCGATCATGTAGACGCCCGCCGTCACCATCGTGGCCGCGTGGATGAGCGCCGAAACGGGCGTCGGACCCGCCATGGCGTCCGGCAGCCACACGTAGAGGGGGATCTGCGCCGACTTGCCGACCGCCCCGATGAAGAGCAGGAGGCAGACCGGCGTCGCGATCAGGAAGAGTTCGCCCTTGTACTGCTCCAGCACCTCGAAGGAGAGAAGACCCCCCGGCGCCTGCACGCCTTTGGCCGAGAGGTGGGCGTAGATCAGGAACATGCCCAGGAGGAAACCCAGGTCGCCGATCCGGTTGACCAGGAACGCCTTCATCCCCGCCGCCGCCTTGGCCGGGTCCTCGAACCAAAAGCCGATCAGGAGGTAGGAGCACAGTCCCACGCCCTCCCAGCCCACGAAGAGGAGGGGGAGGCTGGAGCCGAAGACGAGGACCAGCATCGAGAAGAGAAAGAGGTTCAGATACGCGAAGTAGCGGGCGAATCCGTGGTCGTGGCTCATGTATCCCAGGGAGTAGACGTGGATGAGCGAGCCCACGCCCGTGACGACCAGGCCCATCAGGAGGGAGAGACGGTCGACCTTGAACGCGAGGGGGGCGATGAAGTCGCCCGAGGCGATCCAGCGCCAAAGGGGCGGCGTCGTGAAGCCGGTGGCCGGGTCCTTCGCGAGCAAGAAGAGATAAACGACGAGCCCGAAAGAGAGGAGCGGCATCAGGACGCCGATGACGCCCACCAGGGGTTTCGGCACCGCGCGCCTGCGGCTGCGGCAGACGAGGGCGATGAAGCCGTTCAGGAGGGCGCCCAAAAGCGGCAGGCCCGGGATGAGGGCGACCAGGGCGCCGATGGAGATGCCGAAAAGGAGGTTGTCCATTAGCCCTTCAAAAACCGCATGTTCCCCACGTCGATCGTTCCCTGCTTGCGGAAGATCGCGACGATAATCGCGAGACCGACGGCCACTTCCGCCGCCGCCAGCGCAATGACGAAAAAGGCGATCACCTGACCGTCCGTCCGGCCCTGATGCCGGGCGAACGCGATGAACGCCAAATTCGCCGCGTTGAGCATGAGTTCGATCGACATGAAGATCACCAGCGCGTTCCGCCGGCAGACGACGCCCGTCAGGCCGATCGCGAAGAGAATGGCGCTCAGCGTGATGTAATGGGCCAGCGTGGTCACGCGTCCCTCCGCGCCAGGACCACAACGCCCACGATCGCGATCAGGAGCAAGAACGACGCGAGTTCGAAGGGGACCAGGTACTCCGAGAACATCAGGCGTCCGACGTCCTTGATCGTGCCGAAGGCTATTCCGGACGGCCCGAAGGGATCCGACAGAGTGCCCAGCCGCAACACCAGAATCGTCGCGAGGTAACCCCCGATCAGGATCCCGACCACGCCCGCAAACGACATCTTGATCTTCAAGATCTCCTCGCGTCCGAGGTTCATCAGCATGATGACGAAGAGAAAGAGCACCATGACGGCGCCGGCATAGACCAGCACCTGCATGGCGGCCAAGAAGTGCGCCTCGAGCAGGGCGTAGAGGCAGGCCACGCCGAAGAGGGTGAGGACCAGGGCGAAGGCGGAGGACAGGGTATTTCGAAACGCGATGACGGCAATGGCGGAAAGAACCGTCAAGATGGCGAAAACATAGAAAAAAACGAGCGACATCGCGCGGGTTCTCTAGCGTGCGAGGTCGGTCAAATCAAGGAATTTAGATCAGCGCGGTATCGCGATCGTGCTGGGCGCGGACCCGTTTGTTATGGAGGGAGGTACGGAACTCGTTCGTGAGCTTGCCTATTTTTCGCTCGGTTCTCAGGTCTTGAAGGGTGAGCCTCACCGGCATTCCCCACTGCATGTAGACCTTGGCCGGCAGGAGGAAGGGCACCTTGGGGAATGCAAAGTAGGGATAGTTCACGATCGGACGGATGACCTTGTCCATGAAAATCCGGTTGCGGATGACCCAGACCTTGAGGGCGTTCTCGAAGCCGGCATGGCCGATGGGGACGACGCAAACCGATTTCTTTCCCGATTCTTGCAGGTATTTTCGCGCCATCCTCAGAAAACCCCGATGGAAGGGGGGCACCCGGTGGGGGTTCACGAACCCGCCGATGAAATCCATCCCCTCCGGAAAGAGCAGGATGTGGCGTTTCTTCAGGCATTCCGCGCCTTTTTCCACGGAAATCGGCTGGCATTGGCAGCTTCGGAAAAATTCACGGACCAGCGGCAGCTTAAAGGCCTCCCGGAAGACCAATGTCGATACCTTGCCCGCCCCGTGCGTCATCAGGAAAAAATTGAGCAGGGCGGCTTCGAGCATGACCGCGTGATTCATGATAAAAATCACATGCTCCTTCCGGGCGAGGTCCAGGCCTTCCTGCATGTAGCCCCGGTGTTCGACGCGGTGATAATAATCATGGAAAAAGCGGACCCACCGTCCGTGTCCCTCGTACACTCGGTCGGCCATCGGACGGTCGTCATAGTGAAAGGAAAGGATTTTTCTTAGGGCTGAAATCTTCGATAGGAGCGTCATGAGGGTGACGCGTAGTTTACCCAAGAGCGGGGGTATCCGGAAGAAAAATCAGGACGCCGAACGCAGAATCAGGAGGGCCGTGAGGACCAAGTTGGCGAGCGACAGGGGGAGCATGCCCTTCCAGCCGAAACTCATGAGCTGGTCGTACCGGAACCGCGGGAGGGTCCAGCGCACCCAGATGAAGAAAAAGCAGCAAAAGAAGACCTTGGCCAGGTACGTCGCCACCTGGACCGCCGCCGCGAAGACCGGTCCGGCCCAGGAGGGCAGAAGGGAGGGATCGTAGGCCGGCATCAGGGCCACCACGGCCAAACCGGCGGCGAGGGCAGGCACCCCCAAGACGAGCACTTCATAGCGCCGGGCGTCCTTGTACTTGGACGGACGGAAGCGCGACACGAGGAAGCCCCCGGCCAGGATCGAAACGGCGGCGAATCCAAGTCCGACGAGCTTGAGGTACTCCGGGGCCCCTCCGATCAAGTCCTGCGTGCTCAAAAAAGGGACCTGCCATCCGCCGAAGAACAGGGCGACGATCACGGCCGATGCGACCATGATGGCGATGTATTCCCCCATCATGAAGAGGGCGAACTTCATGCTCGAATACTCCAGGTGATACCCCGCGACGATTTCCGATTCGCCCTCCGGCAGGTCGAAGGGCGTCCGGTTGGTCTCGGCGAACGAGGCCGTCAGAAAGAGCAGGAAGGCGAGCGGCTGGCGGATCACGTTCCAGGTGAGGACGTCTGTGCCCTGATTCCGCACGATGTCGTTCAAATCCACCGATCCCGCCAGCATGAAGAGGCTGATGACGGAGAGCCCGAGCGCGAGCTCATAGCTGATCATCTGCGAAGAGGCCCGGAGCCCCCCCAGGAAGGAGTACTTGTTGTTGGAGGACCAGCCCGCCAGCATGACCCCGTAGACAGCGAGTGACGCCATCGAAAAGATGTAGAGGACGCCCACGTTCAAGTCGGCGATGCGGAGCGTGATCGTCATCTGATTGATCGTCAGGTCGTCCCCCAGGGGGATCACCGCCGCGGTGATGAAGTAGACGAACATGACGATGAAAGGGGCGAGGATGAAGTAGAACCGGTTGGCCCCCTTCGGGAAAAATTCCTCCTTCGTGATCAGCTTGATCGCATCCGCCACACTGTTGATCATGCCGCCGAGACGGACGCCCAAGATCGCCGCCCGGTTCGGGCCCCGCCGGTCCTGGATGTAGGCCGCGGCCTTCCGTTCCATCCAGATCATGACGGGCACGAAGCTGAGGAGGATCATCAGGACGGCCGCGATCTTGGCGGCGGATATCGCGAGTTCGAGGGCGAGGCTCATGCGGTCATCCCCTTCAAAGCCGGCCGCCAGGCCTTGTCGAACTCCTCCATCCACTGGCCGACACGGAGCGATTCCCCCGGGGGCGGGAAGGCGGGTGCGATGTTTTGGACCCTGTTTTGCCGGTTCGTGTAGGTGCCCTCGTCCTCCGCCCAGGCGGCGGTGGGAAAGACGAAGTCGGCGTATTCAATCTCCGGAACTTCGTGCGTCGTCAAGAGAATGACCTTGCGGTTCTTCTCAAAGGCGATCTTCTGGATCTTGGAGAAAGGGAGGGGGCCTAGGGCAAAGAAGACCTGATAGCGCCGGTCCTCCGCCAACGGCTTGAAGCCCAGGGCCTCGACGCCGGCCCGGTTGGGATTCTTGTCCGCGGAGATCAGAAAAACGTCGTGCGAGGGGTTCGCGACCTCGTTCGCGTGATAGACGAAGTCCTTCACGCCCAAAATGTCCTTGAGAAAGCCCAGGAAGGCCTGATTCGCCTCGTTCGTAAACTGGGCCGAGCCGATGCCGAGGATCGCGTTGCCGGAAACGCCCTCGAGGCTTCTCTTGAGCTCCGCGACGGCCAGATCCCTTCGCATCTTCCCGTTCCTGCCGTCCCGCTTGACCACCGGGTGCCGGAGCCGGTTTTCGGCGTTCACCGGCTTGTAGGTGAGGCGCCCTTCGTCGCACATCCACACCTGGTTGACCGCCTCGTTCTCGCGCGGGGTCAGGCGGTAGGCGGCGCCCTTGTTGTGCCAGAGTCTGACGTTGCAGCCGGTCGAACACCCCGGGCAGACCGTGTCGGCCGTCTTCAGGAACCAGACCCGTTGCTTGAACCGGAAATCGACGCTGGTCAGGGCCCCGACGGGGCAGATGTCCACCGTGTTCACCGAATACGGATTCTTGAGTTCCCGGCCGGGGTAGGTCGTGAGCTCCGTATGATCGCCCCTTTGCGTGAAGCAGAGCTCGTCTTGATGGGCGACCTCCTGGCAGAAACGGATGCAGCGCGAGCAGAGGATGCAGCGCTCCATGTCGAGCATGACGTTCGGCCCGAGCTTCACGGCCTTGTCCTTCTGCACCTTCTCCTCCTCCATGCGGGAGGGCTTGCGGTCGAGCTGCATGTAATATTGCTGGAGCTTGCATTCGCCCGCCTGGTCGCAGACCGGGCAGTCGATGGGGTGGTTGACGAGGATGAATTCCAGGACCGACTGCCGGCCTTCCTCCACCTTGGGACCCGTGGTGCGGACGACCATGCCCTCGGCCACCTTCGTGTTGCAGGCGATCTGGAGCTTGGGCTGCTTTTCGATCTCCACCAGGCAGATGCGGCAGTTGCCGGCGATCGAGAGCTTGGGGTGGTAGCAGTAGTGGGGAACGGACGCCCCCGCGAGTTTGGCGGCCTCGATCAGGTTCATCCCGGCCGGGACCTCGATTTCTTTTCCGTCTATCGTGACTTTTGGCATTGCGAACAATTTCCTTTCACGTGCGCCTCAAACTCGCCCCGGAATTTGCCGATGTAGCTCGCGATCGGCATGGAGAGGGAGTCGGCCAGGACGCAAATCGTTTTACCGGCCATTTTTTGGCCGATGTCCAGGAGGAGCTCGATGTCCTCCTTCTTCGACTCGCCGTGCACCATCCTCTTGAGGATCTTGTACGACCAGCCGGTGCCCTCGCGGCAGGGAGAACACTGGCCGCAGGATTCGTGGGAGTAGAAGTGGGCGAGGTTTTCCAGGGCCCAGACCATGCAAGTGTCCTCGTCGAGGACGATCATGCCACCGGAACCCAGGAGGGAGCCCTTCGAGGCGATCGACTCGTAGTCGAGGTTCACTTCCTCCACTTCCTGGGCGGTCAGTACGGGCATCGAGGATCCGCCGGGGATGACGGCCTTGAGGACCTTGCCGGGGCGCATCCAGCCGACGTCTTCGTGGAGAAACTTGCGCATGGGATACCCCATTTCCACCTCGTAGACCCCCGGATGCATGACGGGGCCGGAGACGGAGAAGAGTTTCGTGCCGGGGCTCTTCTCGGTGCCGATCTTCTTGTAGCCCGCCGCGCCGTGCTCGATGATGTAAGGGACGGCGGCCAGGGTCTCGACGTTGTTCACCACCGTCGGGCATTTGAAGAGGCCTTCGATGGCGGGGAAGGGCGGCTTGATGCGGGGATACCCGCGATTGCCCTCGAGGGAATTGAGCAGGGCCGTCTCCTCGCCGCAGATGTAGGCCCCCGCGCCCCGGTGGACGAACACGTCGCAGTCGTAACCGGAGCCCAGGATGTTCCTGCCCGCATAACCTTTCGAGTACGCCTCTTGGACGGCGGCGTTGAGGCGACGCGTGGGAAGGTCGAATTCGCCCCGAATGTAGACGTAGGCCGTCTTGGCGCCGATCGCGTAGGCCGCGATGAGCGAACCTTCGATCATCCGGTGCGGGTCTTTTTCCAGGATCGCCCGGTCTTTAAACGTGCCCGGTTCGCCCTCGTCCGCGTTGACGCAAAGATAGACCGGCTTGCCGGTGTTTTTGGGCACGAAGCTCCACTTCATGCCCGCCGGAAACCCGGCGCCGCCGCGCCCGCGGAGGCCGGAACCCTTCACCTCCTCCGTGACCTGCTCCGGTTTCATGCCGAGGGCCTTCTTCAGGGCGGCGTAGCCGCCGGTCTTCTCATACACCTGGAGGGTGTAGGATTCGGGGAGGTTGAAATTTTTCGTCAGTATCAATTCCATACCATTTAGGGGCGAACCTCGTGTTCGCCCTATTTATTGAATTCCCCCAGCAACCGGTCGATCTCCGCCTCGGTCAGGTTTTCGTAATACGTTTCGTTCACCCGCATGGCCGGAGCCGTCCCGCACGAGGCCAGGCACTCGACCGCCGAGAGCTTGAAGCGCCGGTCCTTGGTCGTCTCGCCGGGCTTGATCCCCAGACGGTTCTCCAGGTGGGCGATGACCTTCCCGCACCCCATCATGGCGCAGGGGAGGGTCTGGCAGACCTGGATGTGGTACTGGGCCGGCGGCTCCTTCTGGTACATCGTGTAGAAGGTCGCGACGCCGTAGACATGGGCGGGCGAGACGTCGAGCCGGCGCGCCACGAGCTCCATGACCTCCGGAGAGATCCAGCCGAACTCGCGCTCGGCGACCCAGAGGACCGGCAGCAAGGCGGCCTGCTTGGTGGGGTAGTGCGAGAGGAGTTCCTGAATTTCTCGCTCACTGTTATCGTTGAATTTGTCCGCCTTCATCGATCCAGCTCTCCGACAATAATATTGAGGCTCCCCAACACCGCGATCGCGTCCGCGATCATGCCGCCCTCCACCAACGCCACAAAGGCCGAACAGAGGGGAAAGCAGGGAGGCCGGCAATGAATACGATACGGGCGCTGCTCCCCGTCGCTGATAATGTAAAACCCCAATTCCCCGTTGGCCGCTTCGATGGCGCCGTAGACCTCGCCCTTGGGCGGCTTGATGCCGTCGATCAGGAGCATGAAGTGATTCATCAGGCCTTCGATCGACCCGTACACGCGCTCCTTGGGGGGCAGGGCGATCTTGGGATCCCCGGAGATGACGGGACCCGGCGGGATCCTCGTTAGGGCCTGTTCGATGATCCTCGCGCTCTGCCTCATCTCCTCGATGCGGACCATGAGCCGGTCGTAGGTGTCCCCGGCGGTCCCGACGGGGATCTCGAAGTCGTACGTGTCGTAATAATAATAAGGTTGGGCCTTTCGGAGGTCGTAAGGAATGCCGGTGGCGCGGAGACACGGGCCCGTGAAGCCCCAGCTCAAGGCGTCTTCTTTTGAGATCACCCCCACACCCTGGGTGCGGTCCATGAAGATGCGGTTCCGTTCGAGGAGGCGGGCGACGTCCCGGATGGCCCCGTTCAGGTCTTTCAAGACGCCGCGGATGCCGTCGGCGAAATCGGGGGAGAGATCGCGCATGACACCGCCGATGCGTGTGTAGTTGGTGGTGAGGCGTGCCCCGCAGAGCTTTTCGGTGAAATCATAGATCTTTTCGCGGACGTTGAAAAAATACCAGAAGTTGGAGAGTGCGCCCAGATCGACGGCCGCGGCGCCCACGCAGATCAGGTGATCCATGATCCGCGCGAGCTCCGAAACGATCACCCGGATGAACTTGGCCCGCTCCGGGATCTCCAAGTCCAAGAGTTTTTCGACGGCGAAACAGTAGCCGACGTTGTTCAGGAGAGAGGAACAGTAGTTCAGGCGGTCCGTATAGGGAATGACCTGGCTCCAGGTGCTGTGCTCGGAGTGCTTCTCGAAGGCCCGGTGGAGGTAGCCGATCTCGGTGGAGGCCTTGGCGATGGTCTCGCCGTCGAGTTCGACGAAGAGGCGGATCGCCCCGTGGGTCGCCGGATGGGCGGGTCCGACGTTCAAGACCATTCGTTCCGTGGGGCTGTTTTCGGTCACGTCGGCTTGTCCTCCGGTACGGGGATCTTCTGGCGCTTCTCCATCGGGTAGTCTTTGCGCAACGGATGTCCCTCGAATCCCTCGAACAGCAAGAGTCGTTTGAGATTCGGATGGCCGGCGAACTGAAAGCCGAACATGTCGAACGCCTCGCGCTCGTGCCAATCGGCGGACTTCCACAAGTCGGTCGCCGTCGGCAGCGTCATATCCTCTTCCGGGACCTTCACGCGCAGGCGAAGGCGGTGGTTCTTCGTCACCGAATACAGGTGATAGACGGCCTCGAAACGCGGATTCTCGCCCATCTTGAGGTAGTCGACGCCGCAGACGTCCATCAGAATCTCGAAAGAGAGCTCGGGGTCGCTCTTCAAGAACGCGAGGACGTCGTGAAGACGGGCTTTCTTGAGGAGGATCGTCAAATCGCCCTTGTCTTGATGGGTGCCGAGTATTTCGGCGGCGAAGAGGGACTGAAGCTTGTCGAGGATCATCGCGGCGGCAACAATTAGCGGGAAAGGGGCGTCAACTCAATAAGAAACTCCGTAGAAAATCCCGTCGTCCTGGCCGTTCTTGAGCAGGTCGTATTCCTTCCGTGCGGGCCCCGCCTCAGGGGACGAGCCGTATTTCTGAAAGACTTCCTGGAAGGCCTCCAACCCCTTGGCCTGGTACTTCGACCGCTCCATGGAGATCCGTCCCGGGTCGACCCGGCCGTTGACGACGATGAATCCGCCGCTCTTGAAGGTGACGAAGGCGTCGGCGTAGAGCCGGCCCAGGAGGAGAAGGGCCTTGGACCGGACGTTGCTGCTCGGGTACTTGTCCAGCCAGCCGATGACCTTGTTGATGCCGTAGTTCGGGTCGTCCGAGACGAGCGCGCCGCCCCTCAGGAGGGCCAGGCTCGCCTCGCCCTCGTAGGGGCTCCCCGGAAACTCGTCGAGCACCTTTTTGAAGTGCGTGCCGTTGTAGGTGAACTGGACCTGGTCGCCGTGGTAGCTGAAGGACCCTTCGCCGTACCGGCGGTTCAAGTCGGCGACGGCCGCCTCGAAACACTCGGGACGGGCCTGGCGCTCGCTCTTCTTGCCCAGGTAGCACCGGCCGTCCGCCTCTTCGTAAAACTTGAGCTTCGCCGCGTCCAGGGCGCGCCCGGTCTTGATCAAGTTCTCCGCCGCGTTTTTGCCGCGCGGCTCGGCCTTATAGGCTGCATAGTAGCGATCGGCCTCGGCGCCCGCCTGGCCGCTGGTGGCGATCGCCTCGTCGCCTTCCCGGCTCTTTTCGGGGGCCCCGGCGAACGCGGTGGCTGAGAGAAGGAGAAAAAGGAAGGCGTTAAGCCGCCTGAATCTTGTTGTCACGTGCAACCCCCTTGGCCTCGTTCACGATCTTTTCCTGGATCTTCATGATCCCGTGCAGGATCGCCTCGGGCCGGGGCGGGCAGCCCGGCACGTAGACGTCGACCGGAAGGATCTCGTCGATCCCCTGGACCACGCTGTAGTTGTTGTAAAAACCGCCCGATGACGCGCAGGCGCCTGCCGAGATCACCCACTTGGGCTCGCACATCTGGTCGTAGATGCGTTTCAAGACCGGGGCCTGCTTGTAATTGATCGTGCCTAGGACGATCAGGAGATCCGCCTGACGGGGGGAGAAGCGCACAAGCTCGGCGCCAAACCGGGAGATGTCGAAATTGGAGGACACCGCCCCCATGAATTCGATTCCGCAACACGCGGTGGCGTAGGGCATGGGCCAGAGGGAATACTTGCGCCCCCAGGCCACGACTTCCTTGACCTTGGTCGCGATGACGGCTCCGGCGAATACATCGGTCATGGACATGTGAAAAACCTCGTGCGGATACTGTACGAGGGGGGAGACAAAACTGTCAAGGTGGCGTAAGACTTAGTCCTCATGACGATCACCCTGATGGCCGGGTCGGCCGGTCTTGCCGCCGCCCTCTTCGGCGTTCTTCTCTTCAACCGCCTCGTCCGCGACCGGAATCTCCTCAAAGAGGCCTGGAGCGGCGTCGACGTCCAGCTCAAGCGCCGCGCGGATCTGGTGCCCGCCCTGGTGGAGGCGGTGAAGGGCTACGCGGGCCACGAAAAGAGGCTCTTCACGGACGTCGCTTCTTTGCGGACGCCCAAAGAGGTCGTCGACGGACTCAAGGGGATCTTCGCCCTCGTGGAGAACTATCCCCAACTCAAGGCCGATACGAATTTCCTCGATCTCCAGAAGAACTTGGTCGACGTCGAGGACGACCTCCAGTACGCGCGGCGCTACTACAACGGCTGCGTCCGCAACTACAACACGCGCGTCCAGACCTTCCCCAGTCTGCTTCTCGCTAAGCCCTTTGGATTCAGGGAGGAGCCCTTCTTCGAGGTCGAGTACGTCACGGAGAGAAAGGCCCCCGATGTGGATTTTTAGGATCCTACTCCTCCTCGCTTCGTCGGCCGCCTTCGCGCAGGCGGGCGTCGTCGGTCTCTTGGACCAGTACGACCGGGAGCGGATCCTCTCCTATCGCTCGGAAATCCAGGTCAACGCCGACGCCTCCATGGAGGTGACGGAGACGATCCGGGTCGTCGCCCTGGGCGCCGACATCAAGCGGGGCATCTACCGGGATTTCCCGACCGAGTACCGGACGCCCTGGGGGTTCCGGACGAGCACCGGTTTCCGCGTGATCGAGGTCCTCCGGGACGGGCGGCCTGAGCCGTACCACACCGAGGCCCAATCCAACGGGATGAGGGTCTACGCCGGGGACAAGGACGTGCTGATCCCGCCGGGCGTCTACACCTATGTCTTCCGGTACCGCACCGACCGGCAGGTCGGGTTCTTTCCCGATCACGACGAGCTCTATTGGAACGTGACCGGCAACGGCTGGAAATTCCCCATCGACGAGGCGACGGCGCGCGTGAGGCTCCCCGCCGGGGTCGCGCGAAGCGACGTGAAGACCGAGGGGTACACGGGAGACCAGGGAGCCACGGAGAAGAATTTCACGGCCTCGGTCGAGGCCGGCGGGGCCGCCGTCTTCCGGACGACCGCCGCGCTGGAACCGTCTCAAGGGCTGACCATCGTCGTGACGTTTCCCAAGGGGGTCGTTCGCGAGCCCACCCAGCCCGAAAAGTGGGCCTTCTTTCTCAAGGAAAACCGGATGGAGGTCTTCGGCGCCCTGGGGCTCTTTGCGATCCTTTTCTATTATGTCCTGGTCTGGTTCCAGGTCGGACGCGACCCGCGTCCGGGGACGATCATCCCGCTCTTCGAGGCCCCGCAGAACCTCTCGCCGGCGGCCGCCCGGTTCATCCGGAGGATGGGCTACGACGACAAGGCCCTCGCCGCCTCCCTGATCCACCTGGCCGTCGCGAAGCGGATCAAGATCCTGGACGAGGGCGGGACCTACGTCCTCGAAAGGCTTTCGGGGGGCGAGTTCAAGCTCGCCTCCGAGGAGAACCGGCTTTTGCAAAATCTCCTGGGCGCCGATCCCCGTCTCGAGATCAAGCAGGCCCACCGGACGACGATCGTCGCGGCGGTGGAGGGCCTCAAGAAGGACCTGAAGGCGAGTTTTGAGAAGGCCTATTTTCTCACGAACCGGGGCTATTTCTTTGCCGGCCTGGGGGTGACCCTCATATCCCTCCTGTTCGCGCTCTTTCAAGGCGGGGCGGGGGCGACCGTCGGAGCCGGCTTCATGACGGTCTGGCTCACGGGATGGACCTTCGGCGTCGTTATGCTCGTCCGGCAGGCCCTGGCCGCGTGGAGGGCGGCCTGGAACGCGAGAGGGATCATCGAAAAGTCGTTCTCGTTCTTCGGGGCGGGTTTCACGACCCTCTTCGCCCTCCCGTTCCTCGCGGGCGAGGTCGTCGGCCTCTACATGTTCGGCCAGGCGACCTCGGCCTGGATGCTGGCCGTCCTCCTCGCGGCGGTCGCCATCAACCTGGTCTTTTTCAGCCTCCTCAAGGCCCCCACCCTGGGGGGGCGGAAGGTGCTGGACCGCATCGAAGGCCTCCGCATGTACCTCGGCACGGCCGAGCGGGACCGTTTGGAGGCCATGCATCCGCCCCAAAAGACCCCCGAGCTTTTCGAGCAGTTCCTGCCGTATGCGCTGGCCTTGGACGTGGAGAACGAATGGGCGGAGCAGTTCACGGGGGTGCTCACGGAGGCCGGCAAGCCGGTGACCGAATCGTCGCGCGCCTGGTATGCCGGCGCGGCGGGTCTCGGCACGGCGGCGTTCGCGTCGTCGCTCGGCTCCTCGCTCACGAGCGCGATCGCCTCGGCCTCGGTCTCGCCAAGTTCCCATTCGGGGAGCGGCGGCGGGGGGTCTTCAGGGGGTGGCGGCGGTGGCGGCGGCGGAGGGGGATGGTAGGAGAGAACAATGTCATGAACAACGATTCCCGCCTCGTTTACTCCACGGACCCGGAACGCAACCAAAAATGCCCCAAATGCCGGGAGATCCAATGCGTCTGCCCGGCCGAAGACCCCGCGACGGCCAGGTCACGGCCGTCCTCCGCATCGAGAAGACCGGTCGCGGGGGCAAAACGGTGACGGTGATCGACCGGCTGCCGCGGGCGGAGGCCTATCTGAAACAGCTCTGCACCGAGCTTAAGAAAAAGTGCGGCTCGGGAGGCACCTATCTGATCGGACCGAACGGCGGCGTGGTGGAGATTCAGGGGGACAAGAGGGAGATGGTGAAGGCGGCCCTTTTGAAGAAGGGGATGGGAGTGAGGGGATGACCTCTATATGACTCGTGGAGTTCGCTCTAAGCCGGGTACACTTAAATTTTCAAACAGAAGCGTTGCACTTAGTCTTTGAATCCACGGGCACCGGTCTTCCAAAAAATAGACTAAAGAACGTCAAGGACAGTAATCTTCGCGAGACCCTCCTCCGGTGTGTTATGCCAGATTTGGGAGAGAGTCGGGCTTAGGGCTTTCTTTTTTTCAAGCGCACCGTAGCAGGGGATTCGGATATCCATTCTCGGGTAGGTTTCTTCTGCATCGTACATGTCCTCTAATAACGGAGCATCTATGGTAATCGTAAACGGCTCTGGTCTTTCTGCATTTTCTGGTTCATCGAATGGATTCAGTGATGTTGAGAAGTTTTCCGCGAAGAGTTCTCCAGATTCCCAGTCAGGCGATTCGCATTCGGGCTCGTTCTGAAATTCCTCGTCTTCCAGGTCATGTAATGCCGTTTTCGAGAGTTTCCAGATGTCAGCTTCCCATTCCAGAGGATACCCGTTAAAAAATAGTTTACCCAATTCTTCTAGGGAGAATTGCTCTTCCAATATGAGGCGATTGGCGATTTCTAGTGTCAGCTCGAATAAAGAAGCATCGGGCAATCCTAAAACGTTTCGCACGGTAGCCACGCGCTCTTGGCCACGCAGCAATATTGTATAGCTTGCCCAATGAAGGCCACGTGGTGACACGTCAAATATCATGCTTTTGGCTCCTTCATAAAAGCCGAGGGCATAGGTGTTTTCCTGACCTGTGACGTTTTCATAGATAAGGGGGTTAAATAAGTTGATCAGTTTATCAGCTTGGCCATGATTGCGTTCAAGCCCGCATCTCACCTGAAAGCTAGAGGTATCTAAAAGCCAAGTGTCTGCAAAGGGCAGGGGTTTTGTTTTATATCGCTGGTCGTCCGCGAAATGGGCATCCCGTACGGCCTCAATTTCCGTTGTCGCAGCCGCATGAGCCTTCGCAAACGCGTCCGTGGACGTGTATCGAAATATCATATCGATCGAACGCCTAAAATCATCAAAGGTTGCCGGCACAAGTTGGACCGGTGCTTCCAGTTCCACTTCGTCCCTGAAAGAAGAGAGGCTCTGAGGAAGGGGACGAAAAACAATCGTACCATCCTGTGGGACAGGCGTCAGATGATTGAGAAAACGGGCTACTGTTAGTGCAAACGGCGTGGGAACACCTGCTATTTGAGACATGATGGACTCCTTTTGGTGGCCAAGGCCGTTTGGAAGAATTCTTCGGGATCAAGTGTCCTTGGGCCCGTTTTCGCCGGAAGAGAGGCGGGGTTGCGAGCAGGCAGAAATGCAACATCGAATTATACAAGTCGTTCGTCGCAGGTCTAAATGAAAGCTCGATCGCGCAACCTTTTACTGCCTGGAGTTCTATCAGGAACATTACGAAGTCGTCGCCTCGCTCGGAGCGGCCTTTGTCTATGGCCTGCGCCACGCGAACGAAGTGACCCTCCACCGAACTGGAAGCCTCGAGCAAGCGATGGAGTACGACGCAAGGCACCGCGAAGTGGATCAGTGCGTGGCGGAGGAGGGCATGACGCCCGCCTGCCTGGCCTTGAAGCGCGACATCATGTTCCCCCTCAGGGAGTCCTGGGCCACGGACTATCTCCTCGATTTTCTCCGATCGCGGCCCGAGGGCTCTTCTCCCGAAGTCGTTTTAGCCTTCGGCGGCGGCCATACCTTCTGCGACGATTTCTTCCGCGCCGACTATCGCGTTGACATGCAATCGATTTGGATCCGCCAACGGGAAAGCCTCCGCCACATCGCAACCCCGTCACCCGAGCCCTGCGAATAGTTCGTACGCTGATCTCGACGCGTGCCTGGCACCGTCTTCTACAAAAAAATCGGGTGGAAAACTGTCGATTTGGTATCCTTCCCCCTTCGTCTCACCAAAGGAGGCCCCATGAAATACATCGACGGCTTCGTGATCCCCGTCCCCAAGAAGAACCTGGCCCTCTACCGCCGCATGGCGGCCGTGACCGGCAAGGTTTGGAAAAAATACGGCGCCCTGGAATACGTGGAAGGCGTGGCCGACGACGTCAAACCGGGCAAACGGACGTCCTTTCCGCAAAGCGTGAAGTTGAAGAAGGGGGAGACGGTGGTCTTCGCCTATGTCGTCTACAAGTCGCGCGCCCACCGGGACCGGATCATGGCCAAGGTGATGAAGGACGAAAGCCTGATGAAGATGTGGAACGCGAACAAGCTCCCCTTCGACGGCATGCGCATGTTCTGGGGCGGGTTCAAGGCGATCGTCGACCTGTAGAAAGCGGAAGAGTTGTTACTTCCAATCCAGCGCCTTGCGCGCGTAGACGTAGGCGAGTCCGATCACGAGGATTCCGAGAAAAATCCCCATCTCGATCATCAGGAAGGGCCCCAATCCCGTCTGTGCGGATTCCTTGAAGAGGACGGCCCAGGGGTAGAGGAAGACCACCTCGACGTCGAAGAGAATGAAGAGCATCGCGACGAGGTAGAACTTGACCGAAAAGCGGTGGCGCGAATCGCCGATCGGGTCGAAGCCGCATTCATAGGTCTGCATTTTTGCGGCGGAGTCCTTCTTGGGGCTGACGAGATGCGAAAGGGCCAGGATGATGACGCCCAGGAGGCCGACGAAACCAAAGAGCATCAAGAGGGGGATGTAGGGATTCATTGAGGCGGAGGCGTTGGAGCCGCCGGCGCCGGAGTCGTCGCCGGAACCGGCGCGGTTGGTGGTGATTCCGGCGTCACTGGCGCGACCACCGGTGGCGGAACGAAGGCCGCCGCGTGCAGCCCCGTCGACTTGACGGTGACCGTCGCCAGGCCGTTCCAAAAGAGGCCCAGGTAGAGTGTCAAGGCCGCGAGCCCCCCGACCAGCCAGGTCTGGGAGACGGCGGGGAGGGCCAACGCGCGGGCGTCATCCGGGGCGTCGAAGAACATGACCTTCACGACGCGCACGTAATAGTAAAGGGAGACGACGCTGTTCAAGACGCCCGCGATGGCGAGCCCGTAGAGCCCGGCCTTAAGCACCACTCCGAAGAGATAGAACTTGCCGATGAAACCCGCCAGGGGCGGGATGCCGGTCAGCGAGAACATGAAGACTGTCATGACCAGCGCGAGAAACGTCCCCTTGCCTCCGCGCCGGCCGAGCCCCTTGTAGCCGCCGATGTCCTCGACGCCCAATTGGTTGGCGATCATCAGAACGACCAGGAAGGCCCCGATGTTCATGATGAGGTAGACCACCAGGTAAAAGAGGATGGCGTTCAAGGCCTCCGTATTCAGCGCCGCGAAGCCCATGAGCAGGTAGCCCGCGTGGGCGATCGAGGAATAGGCGAGCAGCCGTTTCATGTTGTTCTGCCATAACGCCGCTAGGTTCCCGATCGTCATCGTGGCGATGGCCAGGACGGTCAGGAGTTCCACGAGGCCCACCGGCTTGACCGGCAAAAAGCCCGACGCCCCCGCCTGGGTGAGTGCCACCACGAAGAAGCGGATCAAGGCCGCGAATCCCGCCGCCTTGGGTCCGACCGAGAGGAAGGCCGTGAACGGAGTCGGCGCGCCTTCGTAGACGTCCGGACACCACATGTGGAAGGGGAAGGAGGCGATCTTGAACCCTATCCCGCCCATAATGAGGAGGATCGCCGTAAAGAGGGCCGGCCGAGAGACGGCGTTCGCCTTGAGAAAGGCGGCGATCTCGGGGAACGCCATCGTCCCCGTCATGCCGTAGAGGAGCGAGAGTCCGTACGCCATGATGCCGGAGGCGACGCCGCCGTAAATCACGTACTTCAAGGCCGCTTCGGAGGACCGCCGCACGCCGCGGAGCGATCCCGTCAAAATGTAAGAGAGGACCGAGACCATCTCGAGCGAGAGGTACAGCATGAGAAGGTGGTTGGCCGAACCCAGGAGCATCATGCCGAGAACCAAGGCCGTCAGCAGGGTATAGTAGCTCGCCTGATCCGCCTTCTCGACCTCGGGGGAACGCAGGGAGAGGACGACGCCCAAGATCCCCGAGACGCCGAAGATGTATTTGAAGAACCGGCCGATGGCGTCGGCGGAAACCATCCCGTCGAAGAAGGTCGCGGCCGGCAGATTCGCGGTGCCGGCGACCGCCACCATCATCCCCGACATTCCCGCGAAGGCCAGAACGGCGTAGAGTCCCTTCTTTTTCGCCCCGTTGAAGAAATCGGCCACGAGCAGAAGCAGGATCGTCCCGATCAGGACGAGTTCCGGGAGAAAATAATGGAAGTTCAGTTTCACCGTTAAAGTCCCGCCAGCGATCTCGATTCGACGACCTTCGAAAGGGCCGTCATCGACGTGTTCAGGAGATCGAGCGCAAATTTCGGATAGACACCCACCAAGACCGTGATGATCGCCAAAGGAACCAGCGTGGCCAATTCGCGGGCGTTGATCTCCGGGAGCGCCTTGTACTTCTCGTTCACCTGGCCCAGGAAGACCCTTTGGTAGGTCCAGAGCATGTAGGCGGCGGTCAGGACCACGCCCGAGACCGAGACGATCGTGTAGAGCCTGAACGTCTTGAAGCCGCCCATGAAACAGAGCACCTCGGAGACGAATCCCGAGAGGCCCGGAAGCCCCAGCGCCGCGAAGAAGGCCAGGGAAGTCATGGTGGCGTAGCGCGGCATGGACTTGGCCAGGCCCCCGAAACCTGCGATCTCGCGGTGGTGGGCCCGGTCGTAGATGACGCCGACGAGCAAGAAGAGCTGGGCCGTGATGATTCCGTGGTTGAACATCTGCAGCACCGCCCCGTTCAATCCCTCCGGGGTGAAGGACGCCATGCCCAAGAGGCAGAATCCCATGTGGCTGACGGAGGAATAGGCGATCAGTTTCTTGAAATCCTTTTGCGCCATCGCGCAGAGGGCCCCATAGACGATTCCGATCATGCCGATCGCCGCGATCATGTTCGAGAAGTACACCGTGGTGTCCGAAAGGATGGGGTAGTTGATTCTCAAGATGCCGTAGACGCCCATCTTCAGGAGGACGGCCGCCAGGATGACGGAAATGGCCGTGGGGGCCTCGACGTGCGCATCCGGCAACCACGTGTGAAACGGCACGATGGGCACCTTGATCGCGAAGCAGATGAAGAGGCCGATCCAGCACGCGATGCGGAAATTGGGATCGAGCAGGGGGCCCTGAAGCACACCCGGCTGGGCGAGGGTGACGAGATTGAAGGTGTGGCCGTCGCTGTAGAAATAGAAGGCCAGCATGACAAGGAGCATGAGGACCGAGCCCAGGAGGGTGTAGAGAAAGAACTTGATCGCCGCGTATTCGCGCCTCGGCCCGCCCCAGATGCCGATCAGGAAGTACATGGGCAACAGCATGACCTCCCAGAAGACGTAGAAGAGGAAGAAATCCAGAGCGCAGAAGACGCCGAACATGCCGGTAATGAGCAGGAGCAGGAGGGAGAAATACCCCTTCACCTGCTTGTCGATCCCCCAGGACGCGAGCACCGAGATCGTCGAAATGAGGGCGGTCAGAAGGACCATCGAGACGGAGAGACCGTCGATGCCCATGTAGTACTGGATGTTGAAGGATTGGATCCAGTTGTACGGGCCTTCCACGAATTGCAGGCCCACGCTCGTCCGGTCGAACGAGAGGAAGATCTTCACGGCGGCCGCCAGCGGCGGCAGCGTGGAGATCAGGGCGATGTTCTTGACCAGACCGTCCTTGCCCCTGGGCAGGATCGCGATGAGGACCGCGCCCACGAGCGGAAAGAAGGTCATGAGTGAGAGGTACGGAAACATAGCTTCTCCTAAATTGATCTACAAAAGCCGGTACAGCACCACCAGGAGGACGCCCCCCACGGTGTAATACAGATAGGTCTGAATTTGTCCCGACTGGAGGCGCCGGACGCCCGCGCCGCCCCAGCGCGTGATGTTGGCGACCAGGTTGACCAGCCCGTCCACGAAAATGCGGTCGAACCCGCCCGAGATGTAGGCCCCCACCTTGGTGAGGAAACCCGCGAGGTTCACGATGCCGTCCACCACCCTGAGGTCGAATTTCGCCAAAAAGTCGTTCAGGCGGAGGAGATTGTTCACGAAGACCGCCTGGTAGATCTCGTCCACGTAGAACTTGTTTTGCATCGCCCGGTGGAGGCCGGGGAACCTGGCCGCCAAGGCCTCCGGGATGTCGGAAGCCCTTCCGAGGCTGTCGACGCCCTCGGCCCGCTTGGAAAAGAGGGTGTACCCGATCAGGCAGCCGACGATCGCGACGGCGAGCGAGAGGACCATGAGTCCGTACTCGACGGCGTGGGGGGCCATGGCCGGCGCCTTCGGGAGCACGAAGGCGGGCTCGAGCCACCGCTCCAAGAGATTGCTGTGATGCCAGCCGACGAGATGGCCCAGAGCTTCCGGGACGCCCAAGAAACCGCCCGCGACCGACAGGGCCGCGAGCACGATCAGGGGGATCGTCATCGTGGCCGGGGACTCGTGCAGGTGGTGCTTGGTATGCTCGTCCGCCCGGCACTTGCCGAAGAACGTGAGGGTCACCATCCGGAACATATAGATCGCCGTGCCCGCGGCGGTGACGAGGCCCACGGTCCACAGGACCTTGTACTGGTTGAACGTCTGCCAGAGGATCTCGTCCTTGGAGAAGAAGCCCGCGAACGGGAAGATGCCCGCGATGGCGAGCGTCGCGAGAAGAAAGGTCTTGTAGGTGATGGGCATGTGCTCCTTGAGGCCGCCCATCTTCTGAATGTCCTGCTCGCCGCGCATGGCGTGAATCACCGAACCGGATCCAAGGAACAAACAGGCCTTGAAAAACGCGTGGGTCACGAGGTGGAAGATGCCGGCCGCGTACATGCCGGTGCCCATCGCCCCGAACATAAAGCCCAACTGGGAGACGGTGGAATAGGCGAGCACCTTTTTGATGTCGTTCTGGGCGAAGGCGATCACGGCGGCGAACATCGCCGTGGAGAAGCCGATCGTCGAGACGATCATGCGCGTCTCCGGCGCGAGCGAGTAGAGGCCGCTCATCCGTCCGATCATGTAGACGCCCGCCGTGACCATGGTGGCCGCGTGGATCAGGGCGGAGACCGGCGTCGGACCCGCCATGGCGTCCGGGAGCCACGTGTAGAGGGGGATCTGGGCCGATTTGCCGGTGGCGCCCACGAAGAAGAGGAGGGTCACCAGCACGAGGACGGGCACCCCGTTCCAGGTCTTGCCGACGAGCATGGGTGCGGCGTCGCGGATCTCCGTGAAGGTGACCGTCGGGGTGCCCAGGGAATAAAGGGTCCAATACAGCAGGAGGAACCCGACAAGGAAGGCGAAGTCGCCGATGCGGTTGACGATGAAGGCCTTCATGCCGGCCGCCGCCTTTTCCTGGTCCGTGAACCAGAAGCCGATGAGGAGGTAGGAGCACAGACCCACGCCTTCCCAGCCGACGAACAGCATGGGCACGTTCGCGCCCATGACCAGGGTCAGCATCGCGAAGCAGAAGAGGTTCAAATAGCTGAAGTAGCGCGAGAAGCCCGGATCGTCGTGCATGTAGCCGACGGAATAGAGATGAATGAGAGAGCCGACGCCGGTCACCACCAGCATCATCGTGAGGGCCAGCGGGTCGATCAGAAAGGCCACGTCGGCCTTGAAACCGCCCAGGTCGATCCAGGGAAAGAGGGTGATGGTGATCTCCCGCGCCTCTTCGGGGAGGCCGGTCACGTACAGGAAGGTGCCCGCCGAGATCAGGAAGGCCGCGAAGAGCGAACCGCAGGCGATGAAGGCGGTGAGTCCCTTGGGCACCTTCCGGCCGAGAAAGGTGAGGAAGCCGTTCACGATCGCGCCCAAGAGAGGCAGGATCGGCACCAGGTGAACGAGGCTGAAGCAAATCTTGGCGAATCCCATCGGTTTCGTTATCCCTTCAATGAATCAGCCTCGTCGGCGTTGATGGTCCCGAACTGCTTGTAGATCGAGACGACGATGGCCAGGGCGACGGCCGCCTCCGACGCCGCCAGGACGATCAGAAAAAGCGAAAAGACGTTGCCGCCGACGTGATTGCCGTTGAAGTGCGAGAAGGCGACAAAGTTGATCGAGGCCGCGTTGAGGATCAACTCCACGCCCATGAGCAGGCCCACGGCGTTCTTGCGGGTCATGACGTTGTAGAGACCGAGGGCGAAGAGGATCGCCGTGACGGCCAAGCAGGAATTCAAGGTGATCATTTCACCTCCCGCCGGACGATCACCATCGCGCCCACCAGGGCGCCCAAGAGGACGATCGAAACGACCTCGAACGGCAGAAGATATTCCTTCAAAAGGGCGTTTCCGATCGGGGCGACCATGGACGTGTATGGGGAGGCGCCGGGGGCATCCTTTTCCACCCAAACCCCGGAGGTCAACGTCGAGATCAGGAAGATCGCCAGGGCGACGGAGATGGGGACCGCGACCTTGTAGTTCACCACCTGGTTGGTGAGCTTCACGTCGCCGATCTTGTTCGTGAGCATGACGGCGAAGATGATCAGGATGAGGATGCCTCCCACGTAGATGAGGACCTGCGTGACGGCGATGAAATCGCTCGAAAGGAGAATGAAGAACCCCGCCGCGCCGGCCAACGTCCCCAAGAGGGAAAATGCCGAATAAAGGACCTTGCGCGAGAAAGCGACGCCCGCCGCGGAGACGATCGTGAATCCGGCGATGAGGAGAAACGCCGCGTCCTTGAGGTCGGGCATCATGTGGCTTCCGCCTCCTCGGCGGCTCCGGCGCCGGCGGCTTCCTTCTTGGGGGCCTTGTACGGAACGATCACCTGGCCCTCCGGCACGAACTTGAAGAGCAGGTCGTTGATGTCCTCGGTCGCCCGCTCGAACTCCCGGGTGAAGTGGATGGCGCCCGTCGGGCAAGGCTCCGTGCAGAGGCCGCAGTACATGCACTTGGCCAAGTCGATGTCGAACTGGGTGAGCACGCGCTCTTTCGTCGGGGACGTCTCGTCCTTCTTGGTCTTGATGAGGATGCAGTCGATGGGGCAGTCGTTCATGCACGCGAGGCAGGCCGTGCAGATCTCCATGTCCACCTTGAGGAAGCCGCGGAACCGGTCCGGCAGCATCTCCGAGAGCGGCCGCTCGGTCTTGTCGGGATATTGGATCGTCACCGGTTTGCGGAAGAGGTGCGAAAACGTGATCGACATCCCCTCAAAGACGGTCGTCGCGGTCTCAACAATGTTTCTTAGATAGGTCATACAAACGGATTCACGTGAACCGGTTGCCGGCTATACCAAACCTGATAGGCGACGCGATAGAAAAAGTACAAAAGGGTCAAGGCCGCCCCCGCGCACAGCGCGTAGCGAACCGCCGTCACGCCCTGAGGAAAGAGGACCATCCAGATCGCCACACCCAGCGACGCGGCGAACCCGAACGGAGTGAGGTACTTCCAGCACAGGCTCATGAGCTGGTCGACGCGGATGCGAGGCAGCGTCCAACGGATCCAAATGACGACGAAGACGATGACGGCCGCCTTGAGGAAGAACGTCGCGAATTCGAGCGCGTGCGGGAGAACCAGTCCGACGCCTCCGCCGAAGGCGGAGGCCCAGGTCTTGACCTCGGGAGGGATCTGCCAACCTCCGAGGAACAGGGCGGTCCCGACGGCGGCGATGAGGTAAATATTCGCCCATTCCTCGAAGTAGAAGAACACGAAGCGCATGCCGCTGTACTCCGTGGAGTAGCCGGAAACGAGTTCGCTCTCCGCCTCCGGGATGTCGAAAGGCGTCCGGTTGCCCTCGGCGAGCGACGCGATGAAGAGGGAGAGAAAGGCGACGGGCATGAACGGGTTGTCGAAGAGGTACCACTGCCAGGGGTAGGCGCCCTGGCCTTTGATGATGTCCTGGATCGAGAGCGATCCCGTCAGGAAGACGACGACGAGGATCGCGAGCCCCGAGGGAATTTCGTAGGAGACGATCTGCGCGGCCGACCGCATGCCGCCCAAGAGCGAATACTTGTTGTTCGAGGCCCAGCCGGACATGAGGATGCCGACGACGACGATCGAGGTCACGGCGATCAGGTAAAAGATTCCGACGTTCAGGTCCGCGATGATGAGCCCGCTGGAGAAGGGCACCGTTACGAAAGCCGCGAACATGCCGGCGAAGACGAGGTAAGGCGCGAGCCGGAACAGGATCGGGTCCGCCGCCGTCGGGATGATGTCTTCCTTGAGGATCGACTTGATGCCGTCCGCAATCCACTGGAAGAATCCCTGGGGCCCCACGCGGTTGGGTCCCACGCGGTCCATCATGCGGGCCGCGACGCGCCGTTCGACCCAGGAGATGATTCCCGCGAAGGGCGCCACGAAGGCCATGAGCATGACGAGGGCAAAGACGACCTGGACGGCCAGATACACGAAATCCGCCGGGATCGACTGCAGGGCCGGAATCTTCTGAATGAGGAGGTCTGCGAGCTTTTGCATAATTGTCTTAACGATCGATTTCGGGGGCGACGATGTCCAAGCTCGCGATGAAGGCGATCAAGTCCGCCACCATCATGCCCCGGCTGATCTTCTCCACGATGCTCATGGCGTTGAACGATCCGCAGCGGAATTTCACACGGCAGGCCTTGTCGCTTCCGTCGCTGACGAGGTAAACCCCCAGGTCGCCGCGCGTGCTTTCGGTCCGCACGTAGGTGTCGCCCGCGGGCGGGCGGATCTTCTTGGGGACCTTGACCTGGTGCTCGCCCGCCGGAATGCGCTCGAAGCACTGGCGCAGGATCTTCACCGACTCGCGCATCTCCTTCATGCGGACGTTGTAACGGTCGAAACAATCGCCGAGGGCGCCGGCCTCGCCGGTTCCGACGGGAATCTCAAAATCGAGCTCGGGGTAGACCGAGTACGGCATGTCCTTACGCAGGTCGAACATGATGCCCGATCCGCGCAGGTTCGGGCCCACGAGGTTGTAGTTGATCGCGTCCTCGGCCGTGACGACGCCGATCCCTCCCAGACGTTTTCTGAGGATCTTGGCGTCGGTCAAAAGCCGGTCGAATTCGTTCACCAGGGGTTCGAACTGGTCCAGGAAGGCCAGGACTTTCTTGTCCCAGTTGGGCGTCATGTCGTAGATGACGCCGCCGATCCGGGCGTAGTTGTAGGTGAGCCGCTGGCCGCACAGCTCTTCGATGAGGTCGTTCGCTTTTTCGCGCTCGCGGAGCGCGTGAACGAAGGGCGTGTAAGCCCCGACGTCCATGCCGAGCGAGCCCACCGCGAGCAGGTGGGAGATGATGCGGTTCAACTCCATCGCGATCACGCGCAGGTACTCCGCTCGGCGGGAGATCTCGATGCCCGCCAGCTTTTCCACGGCCATAGCGTACGCGACGTTGCAGTTCATGGCGGCCAGGTAGTCCACGCGGTCAGTCCACGGCATGAACCCGTTGTAGGTGGCCTTTTCCGCGATCTTCTCGATGGAGCGGTGCAGATAGCCGATGTCGGGCACAGCCGCGTTCATGACCTCTCCGTCCGTCTTCACCACGAAGCGGATGACGCCGTGGGTGGAGGGGTGCTGCGGCCCCATGTTGAGCAACATTTCTTCCGTGTTCAATTCCATCTTTATGACGACAACAACGACGGTCTCGTCGTTGAAATCCCGTGGTAGTCCTCTTCCTCTTTATAGTCCTTGCGCAACGGATGCCCGATCCAGTCGTCCGGGAGCATGATCCGCCGGAGGTCGGAGTGGTTGTCAAACTTGATCCCGAAGAGGTCGTAGACCTCGCGCTCCAGCCAGTTGGCGCAGCCCCATAGGTCTTCCAAGGTTTCGACGTGGGCCGAATCTTCGCGAGGGAGGATTGCCTTCAAGGTCAAAGAATGGCGGTGCTTGTAAGAAAAGAGATGATAGACGACCTCGAACTTGTCCTTCCGGTCGACGGCGGTGAGGTTCGAGAGGCAGTCGAAGGAGAACTGTTCGATCGTCTTGAGCGTCTTGCAAACGTCCTTGATCTTGTCGGCCGGCACCACGAGGCAGGAATCGCCCGTCTGGGCCTGCGAGACGGGATTTTTCGCGCCCTCGACGAGCTCGATCGGCACGCCCTTGAAGAATTCGGAAAGCTTCCTTTGGATGTGCTCCAATGTCATGGGATCGTTCTTTCTTAGGCGACCAGACTGTCCTTTTTCACCAGGAATTTCTCCCGCCTCATCTTTTCCTGGATTTTCAACAAGCCCTCTGTGAGTGCCTCTGGGCGGGGCGGGCAGCCCGGAACGTAGACGTCCACCGGGATGATCTTGTCCACGCCCTTGACCACGGAGTAGGCCGGCTGGAAGAGGCCGCCGCAGTTGGCGCAACTGCCCATCGAGATCACATATTTGGGTTCCGGCATCTGATCGTAGAGGACCTTGGTTCGGAGGGCCATCTTGTAGGTGAGCGTGCCGGCGACGATCATCAAGTCGGACTGACGCGGCGAGGCGCGGGGCACGCTCCCGAAGCGGTCGAGGTCGGCGCGCGGGCCGCCGGTCTGCATCATCTCGATGCCGCAACAGGCGAGCCCGAAGAGCATGTACCAGAGCGACGAGGCGCGCCCCCAGTTGAGGAGGTCGTCCACCTTCGTGGTGATGACGGAGGCCGGGAGCTGGTTCTTAAGCGTCAGCATAGTTACACCTTCGATGACCGGGGCATCACTTGGAGACCGATATTCTTGTCCCCGGCCTCGACCGTCTTGATCCATTCCAAATCCCCCTTGGTCCAGGCATAGACAAGGCCCAAGAGGAGGATGCCCACGAACACGGCGATTTCGGTGAGAGCGAGAACCCCATGGCCGTCGCGGATCCACTGTTTGAAGACCGCTCCCACGGGGAACATGAAGGCGATTTCGACGTCAAAGATGATAAACAGAAGCGCCAAGAGATAAAAGCGCATATTAAAATTGACCCAGGCGTTTTCCGCGGGGAGCTCGCCGCACTCGTAGGTGGTCAACTTTTCAGGAAACGGGACCTTCGGACGAAGGATGTGCCCCAGGGTCAGGGACACGAAGACGAAGCCGCACGCGACGAGCAAAAAAATGAGTACATTCGCGAAGTTAAACAGCATTTTTGTCCCTCAAATCGCGGCGACTATGTTCAAAACGGCGCATAGCTGTCAAGGAGAAAACCCGTTTGACTCGGCGTGTCGAATGAAATACGGCGTGCGAAATCATGCAAGATGAAGTATCCGCATCCAAGCTCAAGACGGCGGTCGGAAAGAAGGTCGAAATCCACGCCTTCGGCATCTCCTACGTGGGAAAACTCACCAAGGTGGATGTCCGATCGGGCCTGGTCCGCGTCGAGGATGGAGACGATTATGTCCTTCTGGAGATCGAAAGGATCGATCATTTTAGGATCGTTCGCCGTTAGTCTGGTTGGATTCCTTCTGGCAGGCGCGTCGGCCGCGGCCCAAGCCGGCTTGGAGGAAACCCATCGCGAGGTGACCGTCGATTTGGCCGTCACCCTGTCCGGCATCACGTCCTTTCAGGATTTCCAGGAACTCCGCGCCGGACTCCTCAAGTCGGAGGGCGTTTCCAAGGTGAATTTGGTCTCCGAGGCCCCGGGGCTCATCACCCTGAACGTCACCTACGCCGGCGAGGCGGTGAGCCTCATCGACAAGCTCTCCAGCTTCTTCCCGAAGAAATACAACATGAAGGAAAAACGCCTGCCGGGAGGAGGGACCGAGGTGAGCGTCACCTACCGCCAGGGCCCCGCCGGTTGATCGCCAATCCGGACGAAACCTTTCAGCTCCGAATCCGATAAGTGCGGTTCCTAATGACGGGAGGGCCATTCATGAACGTCTCGGTTTCCCAAAACATCCTGTTCAGCCACGTGGCCAATCTTTGCGGTGGATTCGGCGTCTCTTATCAAGCCGGCCAGGAGAGCGGTTTTTTCTCCTCCCTGCACCGCGAGGGGGTGCTCGAACGTGACCTGGCCACCTTGGACCGGCTCCTGCGCGGTCGGCCCGTCAAGTTGGAGGACTATCGGGGCGTCGTAAGGGGGTTAACACGCCTCCGCGATGAGCGCGTTGCCGATGACGCCATTCAGAGGCGATTCGAAGCGGCCGGCCACCGCTTCGCGCGATGTCATGACTCGGCCATGGCCGCCCTCGAGGAGCGCGGGCTCACCGACCGGTTTGTCGGCTTCGCCATCGAACTTCAGCCTCTCTTGTTCCAGCAAGGGTACCGCCCGGCGGGCGGTCCCCGCGACGTCGCCTACGAATTCCGGCACTTCGTCGAAGACGAGTCGTTGATCGATCTCTTGGACTTGGCGCGGCGCTACGCCATGGCCTCCGGCGCTTTGAGATTGGAGAAAGAGCTTTGGGAGGCGCTGCGGGTGGCAAAACGGTGATTGACCTCCCTTTTCGGCGTGGATACTTTGTAAGAAAGCGCCTGCCCCAAAAGGCGTTGCCTTTTGGGACGGGCGCTTGTAACAGCAGCGGCCGCACACCTCACGGCCGCTGCTTAACAAGCGCCTGTAGCTCAGTGGATTAGAGCATCAGACTACGAATCTGAGGGTCGCAGGTTCGAATCCTGCCAGGCGCACACTTCATGCTCAAGGGATTCGACGATTTCATGTCCGACAGCCGCGACCGCGGGCACGTGCTCGGGACGTGGGGCTTCCATTCCAACATCGACTTCACCCGCATGCGGCCCGAAGAGACCAACGTCTGGTTCTTCGAGCAGATCTTCAACTTTCTCCGCGCCTTCTTCGGCCTCGTTCTTCCGGATTCCCTGGAGGTCATCACCTACAACGCGACCCAGCGGATCGAGAAGAAGGGCCTCGACCAGATGACGTTCCTGGACGAGCTCATGCTCATCATGAAGAAGCTGAAGGAGCCCATGTGGACGGCGCGGTTGAACCTCAACATCATCGGCTTCCTCCGCACCTCTCACGACCCCGAGCATCCCATCCGGCTTCAAATCCAGGAGCCGACCTCGTTCATCTGCTGGGGAGGCCCGGACGAGACGGGGTTTCAGAACTTCTCCATCGGCTACACCCTCTTCTCCAGCACGGTGCTCGCCGGCGAGCACATGGAGCTCTGGTCGATGAACCAGCCCATTCTGGAAAAGGCCCTCCGCAAGTGGGAGGAGCAGACGGGTCGCATGATCGAGGTCGTCGACTCGACCGGCGGGGCGCCGGTCCACAAATACGGCTTCGGCCGCGGCGGGGGCGGAAGGCGCTAGTCAGATCCCATTGAAGCGCAAAAAGGTCTTGTGCGTGAGACGGATCAGATCGCCGGGCCGGACCGGATGGCGCGAGCCCTTGCGAAGGATCGCGGCGATTTTGTTGTCGTGCTTGTCGAAGAGGACGATGCGGCCGCGGCCGACGAGTTTCTCCACGAAGAAGAGGACTTCCGGGTTGCCGCCTTCCCTCACGATGCGGGCGTGGAGGGGTTCCAGCTTTTCGTCCGGGAGGACCATCATCGGGAGACCGCCGGGGTGAGGGCTGCGACCGATGGAGATCTCGGAGAGCGCGGGCGTCATCTGGACGCGGAAGATCCGTGAGTCGTAGACGTATTGGTCCCCGGGGAAAACGCGGTTCAGGTCGGCGTAGTGTCCCGGCGCCAGGAAGGGATCGCGGGAAATGTCCTCTCCCCAATGAGAGGCCAGGGCGGTCTTGTTATCAAATTCGCAGGTGATCGGGCCGAGGCCGGGGATTTCACTTCTCCCCATCGAGCTATCAAAGAGCGCCTGAGCGACGCCGGCGGGCGGCGTGTGGCGGAGGATGTGATTCAGGTTGTGCAGCAGCCTTTGCTCGGGACGGGGCGTGCCGCCTTCGTAGCGCAGGAACGAGGAAAAACGCGTCTTAAAGCCTTGCATGAGGCTTCCGAAAAGCCCGTCGCTCCCCAGGCAGAGCCAGCTTCCCGGCCTCATGCGGACCTGGCAGAGACGCACCGGCCCTTCCAGGAGGGTCGAGTAGACGCCGTGGTCGCTGTAGGCGTCCACCTCCGAGCAGCCGGCGGTGACGACATTGCCGCTTTCGTCCCTGAAGCTGTAGGTGACGAGAAAATCCCCGGCCGTCGCGACGGTCGCCAGGTCGTCGACCAAGACGGCGATCGCGATGACCGTATTGGGCTCCGCATTTTTCTGGAACGGCCGTTCACGCGCCGATTCAAGGGCGTTGACGCGATCGACCAGGGCTGTGCGCGCGTCTTCGAAAAGGTCCCCGGCCAGCGGGATCCTGTTCTCCGCGAGGGCCCGGATGACACCGGCTTGGACGCCCAAAAGGGCCGCCTTCGACGCCTCTTCTCCCAGCGCGGCTCCGCCCAGCCCATCGGCGCCCGCCAGGATGCGGACGGTGCGTCCGTCGCCTGTCCGGAAGCGGGCCAAATACAGGCCATCCTCCTGGTTGACCCCGTCCCCGAGGGAGGTCACGCCGGAGAGCATGGAGGCGGCGTCGCTCACCGTACCCTCGGCGCCGCCGCAGACGACGTGGTCCCATCCCGCCTCCCTTCCGGCCGCATTGCGGAGGGACCGTCGTTCGTTGCGCGCGGGGGACGGCGGGAAGAGGGAGGCGTGCTCCGGACACAGGGCCGCCAGGGCCCCCAGCGTGATCGGATCATCGACGGGTTGGTCGAAAGAAAGGCGGTCGGCGTCGAAACCCTCCGGCAGGAGGACGAGGCGGCCGTGGGGCGTGGTGCACAAGAGGCCGACGCCGGTGTCCTGGCCGCTTTCGGACCAGCGGGTCCACAGGATGGATTGGGGAGGGAGGGCGGTATCACCCGAAATTTTCCGGAGGACGGACTGGGCCGCGTCCCGCAGGGCCAGCAGGTCTTCCTGGGGACCCCGCCCCTCGAGGGCCAGATTGGCGCTCTGCACCAGGGAGATCTGATCGGGCGCCGGGAGGCGGGAGACTTCGGTCAAAAAGGATTGGAGATGGACGAAGGGGGTCGCCGGCATGGGGGAGCCTTTCGGCGGTCTTTGGGGGCGGTTGCGGCCTTTTACTTCACCTTGGCGCCGCTGGCGAGGCCCAGGCGGTCGAGGGTCACCACGGAGAGCCCGTTCTCGTCGCTGGCGGCGAGGAGCATGCCGTTCGATTCCACGCCGCGGATCTTGGCGGGCTTCAAATTGGCCACGACCACCACTTTTTTGCCCACGATCTCTTCGGGCGTGTAGTGCTGCGCGATGCCCGCGACGATCTGCCGGGGCACACCGCCGATCTCGACTTGGAGCTTCAAGAGCTTGTCGGCCCCTTCGACCTTTTCGGCCTGCTTCACCTCGGCGACGCGGAGATCGACCTTCGCGAAGTCGGCGATGTCCAAGAGGCCATCGGCGGGTGCGGCGGTGGTTGCCATTTTCTTGTCTCCTGTTTTCGTTTCGGGCGGTTCGATGCGGGGGAAGATGGGCGTCCCCTCCGTGACGTTCGTATCCGGGGTCTTTCCCCAGGCGACGTTTTCAAAGGTCTGCTTTTCGAAATCGAGCGTGCGGGTGAGCCCCAGCTGTTCCCAAATCTTCCTGGCCGCCGCAGGGATGAAGGGGCTGATCAGAAGGGCGACGTTCCGCAGCGTGTCGGCGACGTTGTAAAGCACGCGGCCGATTTCGGCGGTCTTGCCGTCCTTCGCGAGTTTCCAGGGCGCCGAGGTGTCTATGTACTTGTCCGCCGCGGCGATGACTTCCCAAACGGAGGCGAGGGCCGTGTGAAAATCGACGTCGCCCTGGGCGGCATAATCCATTTCCGTTCGCACCTTGCTCAAAACACCCGCAACGACCTCGCGCAAAGGCTTTTCCTCCTCTTGTTCGGGGACCGTCGGGCGCCGGATCACTCCGCTCAAATACCGATTGGCCATCCCCAGCGTCCGGTTGAGAAGGTTGCCGACGTCGTTCGCCAGGTCGCTGTTGTACCGCTTGATGAAATTGTCCCAGGTGAAATCGCCGTCGGAACCGAAGCTCGACTCCCGCAGCAAATAGTAGCGGAGTGCGTCCGCGCCGAACCGGGGCACGATGTCGAGGGGCGTGAGCACGTTCCCCAGGCTCTTGCTCATCTTCTCTCCCTTGAGAAAGACGAAGCCGTGCCCGAAGACGGTCTTGGGAATCGGGAGCCCCGCGCTCATCAGCATCGCCGGCCAGATCACGCAGTGAAAACGCGTAATGTCCTTGCCGACCACGTGAAGGTCCGCCGGCCACAGCCTCCGGCTGTCTCCTTTTTTCGGATCGCCGAAACCGATGGCGCTCAGGTAGTTCACCAGGGCGTCGAACCAGACGTAAACGACGTGCGTCGGATCGTTCGGGAACGGGATGCCCCAGGGAAAACTCGCGCGGGAGACGCTGATGTCCTGGAGCTCTGTCTCGACGAAACGGACCACCTCGTTCCTGCGGATTTCAGGCAGGATGAACTCGGGATGGTCCTTGTAATGTTTCAGAAGTTTTTCCCGATAGGCCGAGAGACGGAAGAAGTAATTTCTCTCCTTGAGCCATTTCGGGGTCGTCTTGTGGTTGGGGCATTTGCCGTCCACCAGGTCCTTCTCCGTCTGGAAGGCCTCGCACGATTCGCAGTACCAACCCTCATATTCTTTTTCGAAGAGATCGTTCGGGCTGTTCTTCCGGACGAGCTCGATGAAGGCCGTGACGCCCCGGTGGTGCCGCGGCTCGGAGGTCTGGATGAAGTCGTCATAGGAAATCTCCAGCGACTTCCAGATCGCCTCGAATTTGACCCTCATCTCGTCGCAATATTTCTTGGCGTCGATCCCGCGCTTGTCGGCCTCCTTCTTGACGTTGGCGCTGTGCTCGTCGTTGCCCATCTGAAAATGGACGTCGTAGCCTTCCATCCGCTTGAAGCGCGCGATGGCATCGGCCGCGATCTTTTCGTAGGCCGTCCCCAGGTGGGGCAGGCTGTTCACGTAATCGATCGCCGTCGTGATGTAGAATTTTCCGCGCATGTTCAGGCGATCAATTTATAGAAGAGGCGTTCGAGGGCAAGCGTCTTGTTGACGTTTCCATCCAAGGCCCGCTCGGTCTCAAGAATGAGATCCATCTCCTCAAAAAGCCGGTCCGTGCTCTTACGGGCGATGAGCGTCTCCAATCGGCTTCGGGCTCCGGGAACAACCAACGCGCGGACGTCTCCCGCCGCCAGGACAGCGGCGTCGTGCCAGAGGGCACGGAGAAGATCCAAGAGGGGATAGAGCCGGTCGGCTTGAGCGGCCAGGGACTCCGTCAATTTCGAGGCCGTTGCGAACGGGGAGCGGGGCACGGGCCAAAGCGGCGTGAGATCCGTTTCGAACGAGGCGTAGAGGGCCTCGAGCCGTTCACGCAAGGCCTGCGGGGGGATCTGAAACCGCACGCGCTGGCAACGGGAGCGGATCGTCGCGGGCAATTCCTCCGGACGCTCGGTGAGGAGGAGAAACAGGACGTACGGAGGAGGTTCCTCCAGGGTCTTGAGGAGGGCGTTCGCGGCGCCGGTCGTCATCGCGTCCGCCTCCTCCACGATGACGACGATCTTTCCCGCCGTGACGGGCTTGAGCGCCACGCGGCCGATGAGGTCACGCACGGATTCGATCTTGATCGCGTTTTTTTCCGGGGCGATGCGGATCAGGTCGGGGTGGTTTTCCGCTTCGCTCTCAAGGACGTCGCGCGCGACGGCCTCCGCCGCGGCCTTTTTGCCCGACCCCTCGGGACCGGCCAGCAGCAGGGCGTGCGCGCGCTTGGAGGAGCTTCTCCACCTCGCGATGAATTTCCCGGAAGATGATGTCTCGGGGGCGGTCGGCATGGAGGATCCGGAACCTTTTCTTGTCGTTTCGGGCGAGCGCGAGATAGCCGCGTCTCACCTTTTCGTGAAAGGTTTGCGACTCGCGGTCGAATCTGTCGAGCTTTTTCTTGCGCGTCTCGGCCCTCCGGAGGCCCGTCGCGACGGGGAGGTCGAAGAGAAACGTCCGGTCGGGCCTGAGACCGCCGGTGGCGATCCGGTTCAGCCACTCGATCTTCCGCAGGGGCAGACCCCGTGCGTAGCCCTGGTAGGCGACCGTGGCGTCCGTGAACCGGTCGCAGAGGACCACAGCCCCGCGCTTCAGGGCGGGGCGCACGACTTCCTCCACATGGTCACGCCGGGCGAGCTCGTAGAGCAGGAGCTCGGTGGCGGGCGCCATGCCCACGGACTTTTGAGCGAGGAGGGTCTCCCGGATGGCGTCCGCCAGGGGGGTCCCTCCCGGCTCCCGAGTCAGGACCACCTCCGCCGATCCGCTCAAGGCGCGGGCCAAGGCCTGAATCTGGGTGGTTTTCCCGGACCCTTCGATGCCCTCAAAGGTGATAAAAAGACCCTTCATTTTGACTCACCGCATGAGACACGCTGCGTTAAAAAATGTAATAAAATCAATGGTTTTTGCTTTACAGAGGGGGCCGCCGGGTGTTTAGCCTTTCAATGACGGCCAAATTAACATAAAATTTGCGGGTAGCAATCCGCAACTTGGGGGGACCCAGGTGGCGATAATAGTCTCCAGAGGGCGAAAAAGGGAGAAGAAGATGGCGGGTGATGTGAGACTTTTCAGGGTGCCGGCGGCATTCGCTAAGGCCAACAACTATCCGATCATTCGGGAGACCGAAGCCCCCGCCGGACGCCCCGCGGAAAGGGTCGCCTCACGGACCGATACCAAGGAAGCGACGGCGGTTCCGCCCGGTGACGAGCACGTGGTCACGGCGAAGTTCACAAGTCTCTTGGGCGGCAGTGGAAGCCGACGAACCGTTGTGACCTGAGCCGTCATAAGAGTAACAAGATGCGGGAACGAAAAGGCCGCCTTGGGGTAAAACCCGGGACGGCTTTTTTATTGACTCAATGCCGATCCGCAAAGATCGGCCGGCAAAGAAAGATCCCCGAGACCAGATTGAAGACCGGCGCGAGAAAGATGGCGGCGCGCGAAAGGGGGGAAGCCCCGGCCGCGAGCGTCCCGTAGACGAGGTCGGCGGGGACGTCCAGGAGCCTCAAAAGGCCCACCGCGAAGAACCAGAG
>DATIGE010000061.1 GCA_035454885.1 bacterium | reverse complement strand
TAAGTCGGTCTTTGGAGGTTTTCGATATGTTAACCATGAACGGAATGGCGAACGCTTGGCGAGCGGCGGGTCTCGCCCTGGGAATGACGCTCGGCGGCGCCGCGGCAGTCAGCATGCCCGGATGTGAACTGGATACACGTGTCATCAGCGGGGTCCCGGCGAGCGGCGGCGACGGCGGCATGGGAGGAGACGGAGGGATCGGCGGAGACGGCGGCGCGGGGGGGGATGGCGGCGCGGGCCCTCTGATTTCGGGGAGCCAGTACGTCCCCGGACCCTTACGTCCCGCCGACATGTCCATCCTTCCCCCCACCCGGGCCTTTCTCTTGTGGCAGACGGGGGAGATTCCCTCCGGCGCGGGTTTGATGAGCTATGAGCTTTGCCGGACGAGCGGTCCCGCCACCGAGATCGACGAGGCCTCCGAATGCCCCAACGGCGCCCTGATCGCGAGCCTATTCCAGGTCGTAGACCCCCTGGCCCCAAACACCATTTACCGCTGGAAGGTCCGGGCCCGTTACAGCGACGGTCGTTACTCCGAGTGGAGCGCCGTCCGTGTGTTTTCGACGGACGATTCGCTGGTCGCCTGGCTGCGACTGAACGGCAATGCGGCGGATTCCGGGACAGTCGGCAATGACGGCGTCTTGCAGAACGGGGCCGGGTTCGGGGGCGGGATCGACGGATTGGCCCTGCAGTGCGACGGGACTGACGACTACGTCGATCTGGGCAGCGGCCTGGCACTTTCCGGCCCTCTGACCATCTCGGCCTGGATCTACGGCAATGGAGTTCCGGCGAGCTCCGATAGCGGCATCTTGAATCAAGGTACCCTCAACTACGCCTTGACTTACCATACGGACGGTCGGGTGTATTTTTACATTGGGGATGGAGGGAATAGCCTTTCCGCCCCCATCGACCCGAGCGCCTGGCATCATGTCCTTGGGAGCTTCGACGGGACGACGAACGCGGGTGGGATGAGGCTTTATTTGGACGGGGTTCCCTCCGGCACGAAGGCGTCGACCCAGGCGGCGACCGGGGCGGTGGGGAGCCTATGGATCGGAAGGTACGACATCAGTTATTTCAACGGCGGGATCGACAATGTGACCCTCTACAACGCGGCCCTTTCGGAAGCCGCCGTTCTCAACGAATACTGCGCCGCACAGGCTGCCGGGGGAATCGACCCGCTCCCAGCCGTGTGCCTGCCCTAGTCTCACTGTTTCATTTCTACATCGCGGCAACTTCCCGGGAAAAATGACGACGCTCTTGCGCCAAATTAAGGCAAAGGAGCGGAGCGATGAATCTTGCGACCCTGATGAGGACGTGCGCCTTGCCCCTGGTGCTCTCGGTCGGCTCCGCGCTGACGGGGGGGTGCTTTCTGGACCGGTCGGCGATCGTCAGCCCCCGGCCGGATGCCGCCGGGGACGGCGGGTTGGACGGGGATGGGGGGCTCGAACCGGATGGTGGCCTGACGGATGACGCAGGGGGCGGGATGGACGGGGGCGCGGGTCCCCTGATTCCGGGGAGCCGGTACGTCCCCGGACCCTTGCGGCCTTCCGACATGGGCGTTCTTCCGCCGACTCGCGCGTTTCTCCTGTGGCGAACCGGCGAGCTCCCCTCGGGCTTGAGCCTGACGGGTTACGAGCTTTGCCGGACGACCGGTCCTGCCTCCGAGATCGACGACGCCTCCGAATGCCCCAACAGCGCCCTCATCGCGGGCCTGTTCCTGGTCGTGGACCCATTGGCCCCGAATACCACCTACCGTTGGAAAGTCCGGGCACTTTTTGACGACGGCCGTTATTCCGAATGGAGTGCCGTCAATGTCTTCTCCTCGGACGATTCGCTGGTGGCGTGGCTGCGACTGAACGGAGACGCGACGGATTCCAGCATGGCAGGCAACGACGGGATCGCCCGGAACGGCGCGGGTTTCGGAGGAGGGATCGACGGCCAGGCCCTCCAGTGCGACGGGACCGACGACTACATCGACGTGGGCGGCGGTCTCACCCTTCCCGGGCCCCTGACCGTCTCGGCGTGGATCTACGGCAACGGCATCCCCACGAGCTCGGATAGCGGCATTGTGAATCAAGGGACCCTCGACTACGCCCTGACCTCCCATACGGACGGCCGGGTGTATTTTTACATTGGGGATGGAGGGAACAACCTGTCCGCCCCCGTCGCCCCGAGCGCCTGGCATCACGTCCTGGGGACCTTTGACGGCACGACGAATCCGGGCGGCATGCGGTTTTACTTGGACGCCGTTATCTCCGGGATGAGAGCTTCGTCCCAGGCGACGACGGGGGCGTCGGGTAGCCTGTGGATCGGACGATACAATGCGGGATATTTCAACGGCGGGATCGACAACGTGACCCTCTACAACGTGGCCCTTTCGGAAGCCGCCGTTCTCAACGAATTCTGCGCCGCTCAGGCCTCGGGAGGGGTTGATCCTCTTCCGGCCGAGTGCCGGCCCTAGAGGATTTTTCAGTAAAGCTTCAGCCGCGTCACGCGCAGACCGCGCGAGGTGCGTCCCACGTCGAACCCCACCGGCGCCCCTTCGGACACGTAGCGGCGGTCGTTGCGTTTGCCAACGAAACGGACCTCGTCCAAGTGGAAGTAGACCTCGTGGCCCATGTCGTCGCGGACGAAGCCGTATCCGGCTTGGGGAAAGTACTTGATGATGCGCCCTTTGCGGAATTTATCGCCTTGATCGATGCGCTCCGCGAGTTCCTTGCTCTCGTCCATCGTTGAAAAGTAGGGAAGCGGGGGGGAATAATCAAGTTGAGTTTGGGCCATGCGGGGCGTATAAAATTCATCGTGAAAAAGGCGCGGATTGCGTTGTTTCTACTGGCCGTCGTCGGTTTGGTCGCGTCCATCGTCCTCACCGAGCTTCACTACAAGGTCGAAAGAAACGGGTTCGACGAAAAAAGCTTCTGCAACGTCTCGGATTTCATCGATTGCGATGCGGTCGTCGCAAGCCGGTATTCCTCCGTCCGGCTTCCCTTCTTGAGCGTTCCCAACTCGGAGTTGGGAATTCTTTACTACGTCGTTTTTCTGATCGGGCTCTTTTACGCGGGGTTGTCGGGCGACCGGTCCGACGCCGGCCGTCCGACCATGAGTTTTCTCTTTCTCTCGCTGGTTTTCGCCAACGTCTACAGCGTCCTCATGGCCTACATCTCCCTCGGACTCTTGGGCGTTCTTTGTGCGATGTGTCTCACCACTTACCTGGTCAACGCGCTGATGCTGCTTCTTTTTCCCTCCGCGATGGGGATCGGTTGGCGGGGTGTGCCGTCGCTGGTGTCCGGTTACCTGGGCACCCGGCCTCGCCTCTGGGGACACTTGGGGGCGACCGCCGCGGTCGTGGCGCTGGGGATCTTCTTTTTCATGGGGCTGAATCCTGCGGTCCACCGGCCGCACATTCCGGTTCCGCGCGATCTTTATCTCAAGGCCTTCGAGTCCCTTCCCGTGCAGGAACTCGATGTGACCGGACGGCCTTTTTGGGGGAATCCGAACGCGCGCGTGAAGATCGTTGAGTTCTCGGACTTTCAGTGCCCCTTCTGCCGCCGGGCCGCGTTCACCCTCAAGCCCTATTTGAAGGCCTATCAGAACGACGTGGTCTTATATTTCCTCAATTATCCCTTGGATTCGGTTTGCAACCCCGTAATTGAGCATGGAGGGCATCCCGTCTCGTGTCTCGCCGCCAAGGCGTCGGTGTGCGCCTCCAAGCAGGGAAGGTTTTGGGACTATCACGACCTGGTTTTTGAGAATCAGACGAGGCTTTCAAGATCCGTGCTGGTCGAGCTGGCCTCCAAGACGGGGCTCGATGGCCCCTTGTTTGAATCATGCCTGGCATCCGACGAGGCCATGGAGGCCGTCAAAAGGGATGTCGAACAGGGCTCCAAGATCGCCGTTCAAGGGACCCCGTCGGTTTTCATCAATGGCCGGTTGTTCCGCGATTGGCCGGATCCGGATCGGATCCGCATGGTCATCGAGGGCGAGCTGTCGAAGAAGTAGCCGCCGGTTTAGCCAAAATCTCGTCGATCTGCTGAATTTTATCCCTCGCCTTTGACGCCTCGTCGGACTTTGGATATTGCGCGATGACCTTCTGCAAAAAGGCCTTGGCGTCGAGATATTCCTTGGCCTCGAAGAAACAGTAGCCCTGTTTCAAAACGGCCGCGGGGACCTTGTCGCTTTTCGGATATTTCTTCACGACTTTTTGAAACTCCAGGATCGCTTCCGGGAATTGTTTGAGTCCGTAGAGGGTCTCGCCCTTCCAATACTGGGCGTTGTCGGCCATGGAGGACTTGGGATATTTTTTCAAAAACTGGTCGAAGAGGGGCAGGGCCGCCTTGAAGTTCTGGGCGTTCACCTCCGCGAGGGCTTTCCGGTAGAGCTCACCTTCGTCTCCCGCCGGAGCCGCCGCGCCTTTAATTCCACCCTTGGTCATGAGTTCCTGGATCTGGCTTTCAAAAAGAGAAAGTCTTTCCTCCATGCCGGTGAGTCTCAGGTCAAAGTCCCTCAGGACCTTTTCGTTCTTCTGGGATTCCTGTTGGAAAAAGTGGCGGTTCTCTTCCAGGGACCCTTTCACAGCCTGAAGATCGACCTGGATCGTGTTGATCCTCTGCACGGCGTCCGCGAGGGCCGCGCCGTTCGACTCCTGAACGCGGCGCAAGTCTTCCATCTCGGAGGCGTCGGCCTTCCGGGCCTCCGCCTCATGCGACAGCAGGATGAATGAAAAGAGGGCGAGGATTAAGGGAGAGATGGCTCGTTTCATAAATAAAAACCCCGGGTACCTTGTTGGGTACCCGGGGTTTTCCTGTCAAGCTGTTTCAAATCTCTTAGTGCATGAATTCCGCGCGGCGGTTCTTCCACCAGCAGCTCTCGTTGTGGCAGGTCTCGAGAGGCCGCTCCTCGCCGTAGCTGACCGTCTTCATGCGCCCGCCGTCCACGCCCAGCGAGGTCAGGTAGCTTTTGGCCGAACTGGCCCGGCGATGGCCCAGGGCCATGTTGTACTCCTCGGTGCCCCGCTCGTCGCAGTGGCCTTCTACCGTGATCTTCGTGTCACGGTTGGCCTTCAGCCACGAGGCGTTGTCTTCGAGGGTTTTCTTGTATTCGGACTTGATGTCCGAGCGGTCGAAATCGAAGTGAATCCGGTTCAGGCCCTTGACCTTCGTGTCCGCGGCGGACCGGGGCTTGCGCTGCTGTTGGCAGCCCGCGCCGATTACGAGGCCCAACATCACTACCAAAGCGACCATCATCTTCGTGCGCATAACGTTTCCTCCTTGAGAGAGTTAATGGGTTGAAAACAGATTCCTTGATAACGCATCGCGATATAAGCGGGGAATGTAGGCGATATTATTGCCGAAGTCAAGTTTGACGTTGACGGGGAGCGTTGTCGCCGCGATATCCGGTTCATGTGTCCCATGGCCTCGAAGGGATCTCTCCAGGGCCTGAGGAGAAAGGTCCTCGTCGGCCCGGTCCTGCTCCTGTTGCTCGGGATGGCGGCTCGGACGGAGGGGGCCTCCCTCGAACGGGACCTATCCGAGGCGGATGGTCGTCTGTCCGCCTTCGATCGGGCCCTTAATTTTCAGGAAAGAAAAACATTGCGCCAGACCCCCGCGAGGGGCCTGGAACGCCTCCCGGGCGCCCTCCTCAAAAAGTACGAGGAAAGGGAGGCCCTCAAACGGGAGTTCACGGAGGCCAGGCTCATGGTTGATCTGAAGCGGCGTCTTCTTGAGCTTCCGGGGCGAGACGAATATGCGTCCGGTCCGCACAACCTTCTGCGTGAGCAGGAGGCCGAGGCGATCGCGCGAATGGCCGTGCCGGCTTTCGCCGAACTTCGACGGGAATACGAAATGGTGCGTCCGGCCCTGCTCCACAACCTCTTGGTCAACATCGGAATCAGGGATCAGGGGCTCTGTTGGCAGTGGGCGCGGGACCTCATGGATCGGTTGAAGAGTCTGAATCTGGAGACCTTCGACGTCCTTTGGGCCACGGCGAGGGAGGGAACGATGAGGGAGCACAATACGGTCGTCGTCGTCTCCAAGGGGAGGGACCTCCGGGAAGGGTTGTTTCTCGACGGCTGGAAGAAGGCGGGGAAACCTTTTTGGATGTTGGTGCGCGAGGACAAGAAGCATCCTTGGAAACCCGGCACTTATTACGGGGGCCGGCACTGACTTAACTCTTGCCGTCGCGGTAAAAACCATTGTATTTGGGCCAGCCACACCCTAAGCGGGTGCGATTCAATTATTTTACTCTGTGAGGTGTGAAACGTGCCTCCGCGCATCTTTAGAGACATCCTGGTCGTCGATCAATCGGCCCTCGCCAGGAACATGTACCAGCTCCTTTTCTCGGCGCAGAGCCGTTACCGCGTGCTTTTCGCCGACGAGTACGAGACCCTTTTCAAGAGGAGCAAGAGACTCCGGCCCGATCTGCTCATCGTCAACAGCAACTCCCTTCCCCGGCAGGACCGCCACGCCGAGCTCAAGTTTCCGGCGCCCGCGATCGTGATCATGTCCAAGGATCGCGTGGACTTGAAGGAGCAGGCCACGGGTCGCAAGGACCTGGTGTTGATCGAAAAGCCCTTTTACCCTTACGATTTGATCTCCGTCGCCAACCGGCTGATCTTCATGGCCGTGGAAAAGGCGCGCAAGGCGGCCGTTCGAGCGGCGGCCAAGCCTCATCACAAGAAGAAGAGGAAACATGGCTAAGAAGACGCCGGCCCCTTCTCCGGTCAAGATCCATGAAAAGAGGGTTCATCCGCGGCGCACGCTCCGGACCCAAGTGATCTTTGAGGATGAGTCGGGGGAGGGGTTCATCTATTTTTATTCGACGGACCTGAGCATGGGAGGGCTTTTCTTGGAGTCCGACATTCCTCTCAAGCTCGGTACGAGGGTCTTTTTGTCCTTTGCGCTGCGGGACGGCGAAACCCCCTTGCGCACCATCGGCCGCGTCGTCCGCGTCGAACGTGAGACGGCGGAAAGCCTGAGCATCGTCGGAATGGGCGTTCAGTTCAGCGACCTTTCGGAGTCCGCCAGGCAGGCCATCCAGAACTACGTCGGCGAGCCCGCCAGCGCCTGATACATCCTCGAAAGGCCGTCCATGTCGTGCACGTCCCTTTCCAGCAAGGGGATTACGGCGCAGGCCGTCTTTTTGCCCCCCATCTTTTTGAGCAAAGCGACCGCCTTTTGATCCCGCTTGGCCAACTGCTCGTAGTCCTCCAGACGGTTCAGGGCTTTCGCGCGAAGGGCATCGGGCCAATCGGACGGCAGATCGGCTGGCTTCCAAAACTTTTCCGGATGCACGCGGTTGACCACGAACCCAAGAAACGGAAGCCCGCCTTCGCCGATCTTGCGGTGGAAATACAACGCGTCTTGGATCGCCACGGAGGCGGGGCTCGTGACGAGCAGGAAGCCCACGAAGTCCCGGCGAAGCAGCTCGTAGACGGCGCGCGCTCGCTCCTGAAAGCCGCCGAGGAGCTCGCTGAAGAGGGCCAGCATCTCAGCGAGTTCGTGCAGGAAGCTGAATCCCGCGAGCCGGTCGAAGACGGAGAGTATTTTTTCGGCCCCTTTTCTTAAAATGCCCAGGCCGATGAGTCCCGCCTGCCCCACGAAGAGCCCCGGCTTGAGGAACCATTCGAGCAGGCTGTTGGAGGTCATGTTGATCATTTTTCGGGGAGCCTCCAGGAAATCCAGGGCGTGGCGCGTGGGGGGGGTGTCCAGAACCAGCAGGTCGTAGCCGCCCTCCTCGTACAGTTCGTACAGCTTTTCCATGGCCATGTATTCCTGCGAACCTGCGATCATGCTGGACATGTGCTGGTAGAGGCGGTTCTCGATAATCGAACGCCGCCTCTCGGGATCCTCGACGTGGCGCTCGATGAGTCGATCGAACGTGCGCTTCGTATCCAGCATCATCGCCGATAAGGAGCCGGGGGCACCGGGCAGGTCGATCCGGCGGGGAGCGTCGCCCAAGGACTCGAGACCCAGGGCGGTGGCGAGACGTTTGGCCGGATCGATGGTGAGGACGATCGCCCTCTTGCCCGCGCGTGCGGCCCCGAGGGCGACGGCCGCGGCCGTCGTGGTCTTGCCCACGCCGCCGCTGCCGCAACAGATGATGATGCGCCGCTCCTCGAGCAAGTCCGCGAGATTCACGTTTTTTTTCGCGCGCCGGATCATGAGGTGAGACCCCTCTCGATTTCCGAGGCGACGACTTGGATCTCGGCGAGACCAAAATGAGGCGAATACACGAAAGGAATTCGCACGACCGGCCTTGGCCGGACCTCCCTCTCAAGACGCGCGGCGTATTCGGCTGAAAGGTCGGAACGCGCGGCGAGAAGCCTTAAGATCCTGAGCGCCGGCGTGTCGGAGCCGCGGTCGATCTTTTTTCTCTCGGCGTCCGTGAACACGCGCTCTTCGACCTGGTTGAGGAAAAACGGCCCGAGCGGCAGGCCCAGCCGCCGGTCAAGACTCGCGTTCATCTCGATCGCCTCCGTCACGGGCATCTCCTCGGGCAACGTCGCCAGGACAACCTGCGTCTGGGAGGCGTCCCTCAGGAGACGATCGATCTTGTCCGCATCGGACTTGAGCGGGCCCATGCGTGTTGCCTGCGAAACGATCGACGGAATCTCCATGAGGGCCAGTCCATGCCCGGTGGCCGGAGCGTCGACGATCACCAGATCGTAGCGTCCGCAGAGGGCATAGACCTTGCCGATGCTGACCATGTCTCCCAGGCCCGGCGTCGCCTCGATGAAATTGTGGACCAGGCGGTTTTCAAAGACCGCCTTGTAAAGGCCCCGGAACCGGATCTGCATGAGGACGTATTCCTCAAAAGCCTGTTTGGGCAGGATGTTGACGCCCCAGACGTTCGGCAGAAGCTCGGTTTCCTTGTAGCCGATGGGGGGGCGCTCCAAGACATGGGCCACCTGCTCCTCCGAATGGATCTCCGCGACGATCGTCCGTTTGCCGCGGGAGGCGGCAAGAAGGGCGAGGGCGAGGCTCAAAGTCGTCTTGCCCACGCCGCCCTTGCCCGAAACAACGAGGAGCTTGCGCTCGAGGAGACTGTCTAAGTTTTGCGGGGGCAAATTAACCTTCGTACTTGCGCAGCTTCGTTTCGAGGGTGTCGATCTTCTTGCGGAGCGCGCGGATTTCGGAGTGCAGGGAGGGGAGGACGGCGACGGCGTCGATGGTGCCCTTGAGTTTCTCGTCGATGAACTCCTTCACGAGATTCCGTCCCTCCTCCAGCGACATGTCGCCCTTCTTGATGATTTTTTCAAAATACTTTTCGGCCTCGTCGCGGGCATGGGAGATGGAACTCACGCCGCTTTCGATGGTGCCCTGCACGAAGTCGACGATCTTCTCGCCGCCGCTCTGGATGATGCCCCGGAGCGTGGCGAGCGGCAGGAGGCTCTTTTTCTTTTTTTCCTGCTCGAAGATGATCTGCGTGAGCGTCACGCTCGTCAGGTCATCCTGATTCTGATTGTCGATGATCTGGACGTCCTCGCCCTCCCGGATAAGCGTCGCGATGTCGTCCAGAGTCACGTAGCGGCTGGCGTTGGTATCGTAGAGCTTCCGGTTCTGGTAACGCTTGATGATGCGGGTTTTCTTGCTCGTCGTCATAGGCATCACTCCTTTTCCGTGGTTTCTTCGTACATCTGTTTCAAAAGGACCTTGCGGATGGCCTCCAAGACCTCCGCTTTCATCTTGGCTTTTTGATTCTTGGCCCTGACGTTCTTGCTGATCTCGCCCTCCAGAACGTCCAGAATCGAATTCATCACCTTGCGGTGGAGCGAGCGGTACTCGTCCTCGTCGGTGCGGGGCAGTTGCTGCGCCAGAGTCTTGAGCGTCTTCTGGGCGTAGTTGATGACGTTCTGGACCGTCTGCTGGGAGTCCGCTCCGGACAGCCGTCCGGTCACCTGCTGTTCGGCGAAACCCAAGAGACCGTCAACGGCGAGCAAGACTTCGCGGCTGGCCCTCAGGAGATGCTTCTTGACGATGCCCAGCTCGGAAAGCCCGTCGAGAAGGGAGGTCAAATTCAGGAACGAGCTGGAGAGGGTCGGCATAAACTCTCGCGTCTCAATGCTTGGTGTCCTTGGGGGTTCTCGGGGAGTCCCTGTCGGGGCCCTTGTCCCCGTCCTCGCCCTTGACGCCCTTCTTGAAGTTCTTGATGGCCTGGCCCAAGGAACCGCCGATCTGCGGCAGCTTTCCGGCGCCGAAGACGACGAGGACGATTGCCAAGATGATGACGAGCTCCCAGGGGCCGAGACCCGCAATGCCTGCCAAATGCATGGGAACGGATGACACCATGATAAAAGGCTAGCACCCGATGACGCGGCTTGTCTAGGATTTTGACGCGGCTTTGACGCGTAAGGCGTCGATGGTGGCCTGATAGTCGCGGCTCTTGAAGATGGCGGAGCCGGCGACGAAGACGTCCGCCCCGGCCCGCGAGACCTCCCCGATATTGTCGGCCTTGATGCCCCCGTCCACTTCGATCAGGACGTCCGACTTCCTCTCGTCGATGACGCGCCGGAGGGCTTTTACCTTTTCCAGACAGGAGGGGATGAAGGACTGGCCGCCGAAGCCCGGGTTGACCGTCATGACGAGGACCATCGAGACGTCTTCCAGGACGTCCAAGACGGACTCGATCGGCGTGGCGGGGTTGAGGGAGACGGCGGCCTTGGCGCCGCGGGACCGGATGAGTTTCAGCGCCTCGCGGAGTTTGGAGGCGTCCTTAAAGACCTCGACGTGGATGGTGATGGAGTCCGCGCCCGCCTTGGCGAAGTCAGCGACGTACTTTTCGGGGGACTCGATCATCAAATGGGTGTCGAGGGGGAGCCGGGTCGACCGGCGCGCGGCCTCGACCAGGATCGGGCCCGCCGTGATGTTCGGCACGAAGTGGCCGTCCATGACGTCCAGGTGGATCAAGTCCGCCCCCGCCGCGTCCACGGCGCGGATTTCCTCGCCCAGGCGGGAGAAATCGGCGGAGAGGACGGAAGGGGCGATGAGTTTCTTCATCCGAGTGTGTCTCCGACGCCGAGAGGATGGCCCTTGAGAAAAACGTCCGCCGCGAGCCGTTTGCCGCCCTCGAGTTGGAGCTCTCTAACCAAAAGCGCCCCCTGGCCGCAAGAGACGTGCAGGCCTTCGTCCGTCAGTTCCGTGATCTCTCCGGGCTTGCCCCTGCGCGCGTGGTCGATGGGCTCTGCGGCGTGTATCTTCAACCTCTTTCCGTGAAGGGACGTGAAGGCCCCCGGCCACGGCGTCGTGCCCCGGATCTGGCCCCACACGGCCTTGGCCTTGCGCGTCCAGTCGATCTGCCCGTCTTCTTTCTTCAGCATCGGGGCGTGCGTGGCGAGACGGTCATTTTGAGGGATCGCCTCCGCCGTTCCGTCGCCCAGTCCGTCGAGGGTTTCCACCAGGATTTCCGCGCCGATCACGGCCAGGCGGTGGCCCAGGATTTCCGCGTTGTCCTCGTCGTGGATCATGACCTTTCTCTGGACAAAGACCGGGCCGGTATCCACGCCCTCGTTCAGCCGGAAGACGGCGACGCCCGTTTCCTCGTCCCCGTTGATGAGGGCCCACTGGAGCGGGGCGGCGCCGCGGTA
>DATIGE010000060.1 GCA_035454885.1 bacterium | reverse complement strand
TGCGCCGACAAGTTCAAGGAAGAGCTGTCCTCCCTCTGCAAGGACTTGACGCTCGACATCCAAAGCGGTGAGGCCGTCTGTCTCTATGAAGACCCCGTGACCCCCAAACAGATCCTCAAAAAAGCCAACAAGACGGGCCTCCCGACGAAGTGCGTCGGCGAGGTCCGAATCGACGGCTAGCGGGAAGGTCAGAACCTCCAAGACGCCGCCGCACGGATCCGGTAATCCGGAACCGACTGAAAGGCCGTGTTGTGGATCAGCACCGGGATGTCCGCCCCCAGGTTGGCGCTCAAATGCTCCGTCCAGGTGAAGAGGAAATCCGGTCCCAGGGAGACGGTTGTGAGGCCCGTGTCGTCCACCGGCATGCCCGCCAGGTCATCCAGCCCCTTGTGCTCTCCGGACACCCTCGCGAGGGCCGCCAGCGTGAAATTGTGCCTCAGGAAGACGTAGCCTCCCAGCCCTAAGTTCCAATGGAGGTCGTTGGCGAAGCGGTAATCGATCGTGCCCCGGCTCCGGATGGCATACTGGATGTCGGAGGTGGCGAGGAACCGGCGCCACCGCGTATAGATCTTGGTCCCTACGACGCCGTCGAAGGATCCGCTGCCCAGCGTCAGGTCATGGCCGTGGACGCCGCTTCGTTCGTTCGGATCCGCCGGATCCATGTCCTCGTTCAATTCCTCTTTCAGGCGGCTCGTCGAGCCCGTGGGGAACTTGACCCCTCCCAAGAGATGCCAGCTCAAGCTAAAGCGCTCGGTGAATTTCTGATAGGGCTGGAAGCGGCCCACGAGGGACATGTCGCCGAGACCGGCCACGGTTCCCGTCTCGACGGCGCCGCCCTCCACGCGCCGGAAGGAGCGGACGATCACCGGCAGCGTCAGCTGCAGGCCGGCGTACTTGTTGAAATCGTAGCTCCCGAAAATCTGGGTGATGGAACTGTCCAGGAACTGGCCGAAGGGGTTCGGCTGGGTCTTGCTGTCGTCCTTCAGCGTTCCGAAATGCGTGAACTGTTCCGCAACGCCGGCGCCGAAGCCCCGGCCGTCCAGGCCCGAGGCGTTGGTCGCGCTGTAGATGGCGCAGAGGTCGCAGGCCTCCGCGATCCCGCCCCAGGGAGCCAAGGCGCAGAGGAGCGCCAAGGCGAAGAAAAGCCGATGTTTCATGTTTTCCTCGAGAATGAGTTGACCGATGTTGGTCGAGGGTTGATGCTTTTGAAGTCAATCAACTGGCCAGGCGCTTTATCCCAAGGGAAACGAGGAGCGCAAGCCCGAACCCGGCCACGATGGCGGGCCCCGTCGGGAGGTCCCAGAAATACGAGGCCGCGATCCCTCCCACGCTCGTGACCGTGCCGACCGCCCAGCCCATGAAAATCCGGCCGCGCAAGCCTCCGTAAAACAGCATGCTGCAGAGGGCGGGGACGATGAGGAACGAGAAGACGAGAAGGATGCCCCCGATTTGGACCGAGCTCGTGATGACGAGGCCGAACGAGACGTAAAACATCAGGTCCCAAAGCCAGACCTTGAGGCCCCGGCGGGCGGCCTCCTCGGGATCGGTCGAGACCAGGAGGAATCGACCCCGGAGCGCGTAGTGAAAAAGTCCGATGACGAGATAGATCAGCGCCGTCTTGACGATGTGCGGCCAGGAGACCCAGAGGATGTTGCCCGAGAGGATGTATTTGAGGTGCTCCGAACCGTGGGGGATCCGGTCGGACAGGAGGATCGCCAGGGCCGAGCTCACCGCGAAGGAGACCCCGATCAAGGCCTCCTGAGGGATCCTTTCGTGCCGGAAGTAGGCGAAGAAGAGGGCGGCCAGGCAGGTGAAGCCGAGGGCGAAGAAGTATGCGGTCTGGCTTCCGGGCTCGAATCCCACGAGGAAGGCGACCGTCATCCCGAGCGCCGCGATCTGGGCGAGAGCGATGTCGACGAAGATGACGCCCCGGCTCACGACGTGGATGCCCAGGTACGTATGAATGCCCGTCAAGATCAGGCAGGCCGCGAAGGCCGGCAGGAGAAAGACAAACGCGTTCATAAAGCCCCTTTCAGCCTACCGATCAGGGCCTCGAAGAGGTCCTCGTAGGTCCTGATGCCCGGCTCGCCGCCGACGGAAGTCGGGAGGATCAGCACCTTCGCGCCCGTTTTTTCCGCCAGCTCCCGCGACGGTTTGGGATCGTAGTAATTCTCCGTGATGATCAGGGGGATCTTTTCCGTCTGAATGAGCTGGATCAGCGACAGAAGATGGGAGGGATTGGGGGGGATGCCCGGCTTGGGCTCGATCAGCCCCTCCACCTTTAACCCCGTCCAGTCGACGAAATACGAAAAGCTCTTGTGATGGGTGATGACCTTTTTTCCGCGAAAAGGCGCCGCCTCCTTTTCCCAGGTTGCGATCCGGTCCGAGAGCCGTTTTTCGAAATCCGCGTAATTTCCGGTGAATTTTGAGGCGTTCGCGGGGTCCAGCTCCCCGAGCCTTTGCGCGATCTTCTTGGCGATGACGAGCCCGTTCCGGGGGTTCATCCAATAATGGGGGTTGCCCTCGGGATGGACGTCCCCCATCGAGCGGTCCACGGGGCCGGTCGGGATTTCCAGGATGTTCAGCTCTTGGGCCGCGTTCAGAAACCCGTTCTGCCCCGGTTGGATCTTGGGATTCCGCGACTGCGTGATGAGGACGGGGAGCCACCCCGATTCGAGCTCGAGGCCCGCCTCGATCAGGAGGTCCGCCTTGTTGAGCATCAGGGCGAAACTGGGCTTGGGCTCGAGATAGTGGGGATCTTGATCCCCCCGCGCGATCGTCTGCGTTTCCACCAGATCGCCTCCCACCTCCCGGGCGAGGGCGGCGAGGTCGGGGATCGACCCGACGACCTTCAACTTGGCGCGGGCGGATAAGGGCGCGCTAAAAGCTATGAGCGCCGTGAGGACCCATATTAAATTGCATTTGGAGAAAGGCTTCATGTTGTTCCCTCGCGATTCCATCCGTGTGAATGAGATTGTATTGACCCCTCAGGTGAAAAAATTCGGTCGCGACGAAGGTGATTTGCGGCGAGAGGCCCCACTGCCGGTTTCCCTCGTCGGGGAGTCCGATCCTTTCGCCGCGGATCCCCGCCTCCCACCGGCGCGCAAAGCGCCAGATGAGCTGTGAATAGAGTCCGCCTTCCACCCGCGTGCCGCCGACGTCTTCCAATCGTCTCAGGAAATATTCCGTCTGCCACTTGAGACCGCGGCGCTCGGAGGGTTTCCAGCGGAAGTAGAGGTCGGCCCCGTAGATCTGCGTCATGTTGCCGGGGGCCGTGTCGTTGAAACCCACCGCGCCGGAGAGACCGATCTGGCCCGCCAGATTCGTCGTCACGTCGAAGCCGTTCTTCCAATGCCCGAGGTAGGCGAAGTCCTGCTTGCGGGCCCCGTCGAAGTTCCCCGCGTTTTCTCCCTGGAGAAACTCGAAGGAGAGCTCGGAATACCAGGGGAGGGGGAAAAGGACGGAGAGTTCGGCCCCCAATTCATGAAACCCCTCCGGGCCGAAGAAATAGCGGTTCGTGAAGGAGTTATCGACAAAGTCGAGCTGTTCTAAGTGCTGGGTATTCTGGCGGCCGAACCGGGCGAGCAACTTCCCGCCCCGGATCTGGAGGTTCCAGGGGAGCGACACGGTCGTGACGGTCGCCTCTTCGACCTCGACGCCGTCCTCTTTAAACAGGATGAAGACGTCGCCGCGCACATACGGGTCGATCGCCGACTGGAGCGCCAACTCCACGCCCTGAAAATTGAAGCCGGTCCGCGATGGGTTTTCCCCCAGGTCGGACCCCGGGTCGTCTCGGAACCAGGCGCCGGCGATAGAGCCGATGAGGCTGATATCAGGAATGAGGGCCTTCCGCCCGGAGGCCGGGACCTTCCAGAGGAGGATTTGCTTCTCTTGAGCGGGTTGTGTCTCCTGGGCCGATGCCGTCCAGCCGAGGCACAGGCACCCGAACAGGGTGGCGACGCGCAAACGTGCACGCATTTGAGGCTCCTTACGACGGAACAATCTTGAAATATGCGGTCTTCTTAGGAGAGGGCGGCCGGTGGGGCGCGTTGCGGGACCTGGCCGGTCAGAAGGACCAGGAGGGGATCCGCCTGGACGACGGAAACCGTCCCCTCCGAGGGGGCGCAAGGAGGGCCTTGGAACGCCGCAGCGACCCCGGAGGCCTTCCCCTCCTTGGAAAAATGACAGATGGAGCAGTGCGAGGACTGGCTGTGTTGGGCCTGGTCTTCGTGGTAATGCAAGGGGAGACAAACCGCCGTGAAGAGAACCGCGGCCGCAGAAAGGGCCAGCCCGATTTTCCGGAAGACGGTTCGCATGGAACGGCGCGTACGTCATTCCTTCGGTGCCCGTCAAGATCATTGCTCATCGGCGCCGTTCGAGCGATAGAAGGCCCATGACCTCTCAAACCGCTTTCTTTCTCGTGAAGGTCGTCCTTTCCGGCATCCTCATCGCCGCGATCAGCGAGGCGGCCAAGACCTTCCCGAAGGGCGCCGCCCTCCTGACGGCCCTGCCGATGATGACGTTCCTGTCGCTCATCTGGATCTACTTTGAAAAGCGGGACTTGAATCTCTTGGCGATCTACACGAAGGACGTCATCCTCTGGGTGATCCCCAGCTTCGCTTTTTTCGTCGCGGCCTATTTCCTCTTCAAACACAAGGTCCCGTTCGTCGTCTCGATGGCCTTGGCGACCGCCGCCTTGGGGATAGGCGTTTGGGTCTTCGAAAAGGCGGGGTTCTTGAAATAGGGGCGCTGAGTCCGTCCCAAAGTGCGGATTTCACATTTATGTCACATTGCTGTAACATTTAGCGCCGATTGTGGGAGCCACTCTTTCTTCGAAAGCGCGTTCAGGGCATTGGATGCCACAGGAGCTGAGACGTGAAGATACTCATTATCGAAGACGACAACGACATCTCAGAGTTGGTCGACTACAACCTGCGGCAGGAAAAGTTTACCACCGAGGTCAGCAAGAACGGCGCCGACGGGCTTGCCAAGGCCCGCCGGGTCCAGCCGGACCTGGTCATCTTGGATCTCATGCTGCCGGACATGCAGGGCTTGGAGGTCTGCCGCAGCCTCAAGAACGACGCGAAAACCAAGAACATCCCGGTGCTCATCTTGACCGCCAAGGGCGAGGAGGTGGACCGGATCGTGGGATTCGAGGTGGGGGCCGACGATTATTTGGCGAAGCCCTTTAGCCCGCGCGAGCTGGTCCTCCGCGTGAAGGCGATCTTAAGACGGATCAAGGATCGCGAATTCATCGAAAACGCCCAGCCTCAGTCCTTCGGGACCCTGAACATCGACCCCGCCCGCTTCCAGGTCAAGGTGGGGAAAGACGAGGTCCGGCTCACCGCCATCGAGTTCAAGCTCCTTCAGTATCTGCTCTCCAACCGCGGCCGGGTGGCCACGCGGGATTTGCTCCTGGACCGTGTCTGGGGCTACGACGCGGCGCTGACGACCCGGACCGTCGACACCCACATCAAACGCCTCCGGGAGAAATTGGGACGGGCGGGGGATTACATCGAAACCATCCGCGGGATCGGTTATCGTTTCAAAGAGAGGGTCGAGTAACCGCGTGGCATCCCTGTGAAATCAAAGATCGCTTGGAAGCTCTTCGCCGCGTTCTTGATCGTCGCTGCGTGGGCCCTCGTCGTTTCGTACGCGACCCTCGTCCCCCGGATCGACCGTTTCCTGGTCGCCGACATCGAGAAGAACCTAGTCCAGAAAGCGAACTTGATCCGCGACCACGTCGAATCGCTGGATGATGCCCAATGGGGTCCTCGCGAGGCCGATGCCCTGGCGGACCGCATGTCGCGCGAGATCGGGGCGCGCGTGACGATCATCGCGCCGGACGGAAAGGTTCTGGGCGATTCGGAGCTGGATGACGCCGACCTGGAACGCGTCGAGAACCACCTTCAAAGACCCGAAATCCAGCAAGCCATCGACGCCGATTTCGGGTCGTCGCGACGCCACTCCGCGACCATACGGACCGATCTCCTCTACGTGGCCGTGAAGACCCGGCGTGGCTTTGCCCGTGTCGCGTTGCCCCTGAAAGTCATCGCCAACACCGAGGCCGAGATCCGGAGGTCGATTGTTGCCGCGGCGTTGGTCGCCTTGGGCATCGCCGGATTGATGGGGCTCATCCTCTCGCGGTCCGTCGTGCGCTCCCTCCTGCGGATGTCGGAGATCGCCCAGCGGATCTCGCGGGGAGACTTCTCCAAACGCCTCTATTCCATCCCGAAGGACGAGATCGGGACGCTCGCCCGAGCCGTCAACGCCATGGCGGACGGTTTGGAGACACAGTGGGGGGAATTGAAGCGCGAAAAGAATCAACTCGCGACGATCTTGGACGGCATGATCGAAGGCGTGCTCGTGACGAACGCGAAGGGCGAGATGGTCCTCGTGAATCCGGCGCTGACCGCCATGCTGGGCTTGTCCGGTGACTGGGCGGGGAAGACGGTCTTGGAATGTCTCCGCAACGCGGCCGTCAACGACGCCGTGGAAAGGGCTCTCTCGGAAAAGATGCCGCAGGAGCATGAAATCCAGATCTTCGTCGGCGGGCAGGAGAGGAACGTCGTCGTCCATGCGGCGCCTCTGCATGAGGGGTCGGTCTCCGTCTTTTACGACGTGAGCAATATCCGGAGGCTCGAGAACGTCCGGAAGGAATTCGTAGCGAACGTCTCGCACGAGCTCAAGACGCCGCTCACCTGCATCCGTGGCTACGCCGAGACCCTCCGGGGCGGGGCCCTGGAGGACCCCTCCGCCGCGCGGCGCTTCGTGGAAAAGATCGAGACCAACGCCTCCCAGCTCCAGAACCTGGTCGAGGACATCCTGATGCTCTCGCAGATCGAGTCGGGCCGGTTGGAGATCGCCTTGGCGCCGACCCCTCTTAAGCCCGCCGTCGACGCCATCTGCGATGAGTTTTCGGAGATGGCCCGCGCGAAGAAGATAGAACTACAGAACCGGGTGGGCGGAGGCGTCGCCGCCCAGGCCGATCCCCAGGCCTTCCGCCAGATTCTGGGCAATCTGGTGGAAAACGCCCTCAAGTACACGTCCGAGGGCGGGACGGTGACGGTCACCGCCGAGACGAAGGGCGGATTCTGCCGGTTGGCGGTCGCGGATTCGGGCATCGGCATCCCCGAGGCGGATCTGCCGCGCGTTTTTGAAAGGTTCTACCGGGTCGACAAGGCACGCTCGCGCCAGATGGGGGGGACGGGGCTCGGGCTTGCCATCGTCAAGCACCTGGTCCAGGCCCACGGGGGTGAGGTGGGCGTGAACAGCGAGGTTGGAAAAGGTTCCGAATTCTGGTTCACGATTCCCTTGGAGAAGACGACATGAAAACCATCGCGTTGATCGCCCACGACGGGAAAAAGGCCGAGATGGTCGAGTTCGTGAAGGACAACCTCGAGCTGATCCGGAAATTCAAGCTCGTTGCGACGGGGACGACGGGCAAGTACGTGGAAAAGGCGGGACTGCCCGTCACGAAGTTCGAGCGCGGCCCGAACGGCGGCGACGCGCAGATCGCCGCGATGATCGTCGAGAAGAAGATCGACGGCATCATCTTCCTCCGGGATCCCCTGGGCATCCATCCCCACGAGCCGGACATCTTCATGCTCCTTCGGCTCGCAGACGTGCACAACATCCCCCTCGCCACGAACCTCGCCTCGGCCAGCATCCTGATCCGGGGGCTGGCGTCCTAATCGTCTTTTCGCCGTTCCTCCACGGTCATCCGGTACCCGACGCCCGGCTCGTTGATGAGCCACTTGGGTCGCGCGGGTGTGGACTCGATCTTGTGCCGGAGCTGGTGCATGTGGACGCGCAAATAGTCCCCCCGCTCGGCGTAAGCCGCCCCCCACACCTCCGTCAGGATCTGGCGCTGGGTCAGCACCTTGCCGGCATGATGGGCGAGCAACGTGAGGATCTTGTATTCCGTCGGCGTCAGGTGGACCTCGCGGTCGCCGACGAAGACCTGGCGCTTCACGAAATCGATCCGAAGCGCTCCGTTTTCGAAGAGCGGCAAGTCCTCCCCGCTCGCCCTCTGGGCGTCGTGGCGCAAAGCGACACGGATGCGGGCGAGCAGCTCGCCGACGCCGAAGGGTTTGGTGAGATAGTCGTCGGCGCCGAGGTCCAGGGCGTTGATCTTGTCCTGCTCGTTGCCGCGGGCGGTCAGGACGATCACCGGCACCTTCGACCATTCGCGCAGGTTTTTCAGAAAGTCGATCCCGTCCATGTCGGGCAATCCCAAATCCAAGACGACGAGGTCCGGATTGCGCGTCGCCACTTCGGACAAGCCCTGCTTGCCCTGCACGGATTCGAGGTAGGCGTAACCGTTGCTTTCGAGGCCGACCTTCAGGAATTGCCGGATTTGCGAGTCGTCCTCGACGACCAGGACCGATGGATTCGTGGTGGTCATGCGGCCTTTCCTCCGTTTTCGAGAGGCAACGAAAAATAGAACAAGCTTCCGCCGCCGTCACGGTCCTTGACGCCGATCTCGCCCTGGTGGGCCTTGAGAATGCCCTGGCAGATCGCGAGCCCAAGGCCGCTGCCCCAAACGTCCTTTTTGCCGCTTCGGTAGAATTTCTCGAAAATCCGGGATTGCTCCGGCGCCGGCACACCCGGACCGCGATCCGCGATCTCGACCGTCACCTTGGCTCCGTTTCTCCGGGCGCGGATGTCGATGGGCGAGCCGGCGGCCGTGTACCGCGAGGCGTTCTCCAGGAGATTGATCAAGACTTGTTCGATCAGGAGACCATCCATGGGCACGAGCGGCAGGTCGTCGGGGATCTCCGTGGCGATCCTGCGGTCCTTCAAAAGCGCATCAAGACGATTCAAGGCGCTACCGATGATCTCCTCGATCGACTGCAATTCCTTTTTGATATTGATATGGCCCGCTTCGATCTTCGTGATTTGCAGGATGTTCTCCACCAGGCGGTTCAGATGGGCGGATTCGTCGTCGATCGATTCCAGGAGGCGGCGGCGGTCCTCCGGGGAAAGCTTATGGTCCTCGGTCAGGAGAGTGCCCGCCGCGCCGGAAATCGACGTCAACGGCGTCCGGAGGTCGTGGGAAAAGGAACTGAGCAGGGAGCTCATCATCGCCTCCCGTTCCGCCGCGATCTGGGCCTGATTGGCCTTTTCCGCGTTGCGCCTCAATTGAACCATCAGGCGGCCGGTCAGGACGGTCACCCCCAGCATAATCAGAAAGGTTACGGAATATTTCGCATCCGCAACGACGAAGGTCAGATAGGGGGGAACGAAGAAGAAGTCAAACAAGGCCACGCTCAAAACGGCCGAAACGACCGAAGGCCCCTGGCCGTACCGCACCGCGATCAGGACATTGGCCAGAAGATAGGTCATGACCAAATTGGCGATCTCGATGCGGGGGAAGACCAGTTTGGCGAACGCCGTCCAGCCGGCGATCAAAAGAACGGAAAGTAGATAGCGGTACGAGGATTTCATGGTGAGCTTCGGTTGAGATAGAGCCTATTCTCAAACGACCCGGATTGGCAATACGGTCACCGAAAGCCCCGCGAATTGAAGCCGGCGCTGGATGGAGAAGGCCGTCTCATAGTGCAAAAAGCGGTGATAATATTTCTCGTTTTTAAAGATGAGCCGGCCGGCAAAGAAAGTGACGTTCGGAAACTCCTCCTTGACCTTCCGGCAAAGGCCCTCAAGTGCGCCGACCGCCTCCGTATCAACGGCCATCCGGTACTCGGCGGGCCATCCGTTTTCGCGGCACCACTCCACGTATTTTTCCAGATGATTTCTGGTTTCTTCCTCGGTTTTCAGGACGCCGTCGGCCCCCTTGAAACTCCCGGAGTCGAGGACTCCCACGGAGAGAAAGATGAAATTCTTGAAGTAACGCGGGAATTGAGTCTGGATCGAAAGAAGCTGGTGGATCCCGAAACCTGAGAATCCACCGACCATCACCCCCGCCGTCGGGGCCGTTTTGTCGATCTCCGGTGGATCCGCCGTCGGCTGTTCGTTCGGTTGAAAGGCGGCGATGGGAATGATCGCCAGGTCATCAAGTCGTTTCAGGCTGCTCCGGACGGATTGATAATGCCGGCGGGTCAGAAAACAGAGGGCAATCACGGCGCTGGTGATGAGGGAGGTCATCCACCCTCCTTCGGCGAACTTTTCGTACAAGGTGACGCTTAAGATGCAGAGGCACATGACGAGACCGGTGCCGTGAATGGCCAGCTGGCTCTTCCACCGCGGCTCTTTGAGCCTCTCCGCGATCCAATGGCCGGCCATGCCCAATTCCGTCAGAACAAAAGTGATGAAGACGTTGATGGAGTACATGACGACCAGCATCGTGATGTTGCCGCGCGTGTAGATCAAGGTTCCGATCGCGGCCGCCCCCATCAAATAGATGCCGTTTTTGGTGACGAGCCGGTCCGAGAACTGGGCGAAATGCCGAGGCACCCATGAATCCAAGGCCATGTTGGCCAGAACGCGGGGACCGTCGATGAAGCCGGTCTGAGCCGCCATGAAAAGGAGGGCCGCTTCCGCAACGAGGGTCACGATGACCAGCGCATGGCCGATGCCGAAACCGTCCAGAGTCCAATGCCCAAAGAGATTTCCGGCGAGGACGGCGTTCATCGTTTTCCCCGCGACGGGAACCGAGTTGGTCAGGAGATAAGCAAAGAGGATGCCGCCCGCCGTGAAGGCGAGCGAAGTGGCCATGAGAAACATCGTCCTCTTTCCGGTCTGGACGCGGGGCTCGCGGAGGGTCGCGACTCCGTTCGAAACCGCCTCGATCCCGGTATAGGTACCGCCGCCCATCGAGTAGGCGCGCAATAAAATCAGGGCAATGGGGAGGAATCCGAACGCCTTGACCGATTCGTGAAAATCGGCGGAGGCCCCCTGAAAGAGCGAAGGAAGGGCCGTCGCATGGCTGCCCACGGCGTAGAGGATGAGGAAGACGTGGGTGACGACGAAGAGCAGGAAGACCGGCGCGATCGTCATGACCGATTCCTTGATCCCGCGCAGGTTCATGAGGACCAGAACCATGAGCGCGGCGACCTCGGCTGCGAGCTTGTAGGGCCCGAAGCTGGCCGGCAAGAATGACCACAGGGCGTCGCAGCCCGAAGCGATCGAAACGGAGATGGTCAGGAAGTAGTCGACAAGCAGGGCGCAACCCGAAACAACGCCGGCCTTTTCGCCCAATAGCTTTGTCGCGACCAGATAGCCGCCACCGCCGCCGGGAAAGTGCTGGATCAGGTTGGAATAGGCGATTGAGATCACGAAGATCGTGGTGGCGGTCATGACGACCAGGATGATGGCTAAATGGCCGTGCGGACCCAGCGCCTTATAGGCCTCTTCCGGTCCATAGGCCGAGGAAGAAAGGCCGTCGCAGCCCAGGCCCACCCAGGCCAAAAAGGCGGCCAGCGAAAGTTTGTGGCTCAGCGAGGGATCGTGAAGGTCTCTCGCCGGCCCCAGAAGAATGCGTCGGAGCCGTCCCATCAGTTGAAATACCGATCCGCGATCCTGACCGTGACCCAGCCCAGGAAGAAGGCCGAAAATAGCGCAAGGGCCAGGGTCCATTCGTTGATGCAGAGGGTCTCCTTGACGGAATGGATGCCTCCCAGGAGCTGCAGCGGAACTGCGATGAGGAATGGTTTGCGCATAACGCCTCCGATCTACTCGAAGGATAACGGCGCACCCGGCCGCTTTCCTGTTAAGAAGGGGTCCTTCGGAATGAAAAAGGGGTTAAGGGCAGAAAGTCGTTTTAAATCGATGACTTATCCGTTTTTCAGGTGCTCGTCGCTGTGGCCGGGGCGTCCAGCACCCGGATCGGCAGGACGATCACGGGAAGCCCCGCGAACTGGAGGCGGCGCTGGATCGAGAACGCGGTCTCATAGTGGAGGAAGCGCTGAAAATACTTCTCATTCTGGAAGATGAGTTTTCCTGAGAAGAAGGTTGTCCGCGGAAACTCCTCCTTGACCTGACGGCAGAGTTTCTCCAGGGCGTTGACGGTTTCTGTGTCGACCGCCATCCGGTAATCCGCAGCCCAGCCGTTTTGACGGCACCAGGCGACGTATTGCTCCAGATGGGACCTCGTCTCCTCCTCCGTCTTTTTCACCCCCTCGGCCCCCTTGAAGGTGCCCGAATCGAGGACACCCACGGAGATGAAGATGAAATTCCGAAAATAGTCAGGAAACTGCATCTGGATCGACATGATCTGGTGGAGACCGAAACCCGAGAATCCCCCGACCATCACGGCCGCGGTCGGTGCGTTCTTGTCGATTCGCTCGCGCGGGCTAAGCCCGTCGCTCGCTTGAATCGGGGGAGATCCTGCTCTCCCCCGATGGCCCCCATCGACGTGTGGAACGATCGGCACCGTCGTCAACAAGTCGTCCAGGCGCCTCAGGTTTTCGCGCACGGCCCGGTAGTGACGCCGGATCAGGAAGCAGAGGGCGATGATCGTGCAGGTGATGACCGCCGTCATCCACCCGCCTTCGGCGAATTTTTCATAGAGCGTGACGCCCAGGATGCATAGGCACATCACGAGACCGACGCCGTTGACCGCGAGCTGTTTCTTCCATTTGAGCTCGATGCGTCTCTCCTGGATCCAATGCACGGCCATGCCCAACTGGCTCAGGACGAAGGTGATGAAGACGTTGATGGAATACATGACGACCAGCGTGGTGATGTGACCCTTCGTGTAAAGGAGGGTCGCCGCCGCCGCCGCGCCCATCAGATAGACGCCGTTCTTGGTCACCAGGCGGTCCGAGAGCTGGGCGAAATGGCGCGGAACCCAGTTGTCGAGAGCCATGTTGGCCAAAACGCGCGGGCCGTCCAGAAAGCCGGTCTGAGCCGCCATGAAGAGGAGGGCCGCCTCCGACATGAGGGTGACGATCACCAGCGCCTTGCCGATGCCGAAACCGCCCAAGGTCCAATGTCCGAAGAGATTTCCGACCATCACGGCATTCATGGTCTTGCCCTCGGCCGGCGTTGAGTTGGTCAACAGATAGGCGAACAGGATGCCTCCCGCCGTGAAGGCGAGCGAAGCGGCCATCAGAAACATCGTCTTCTTGCCGGTCTGAACGCGCGGCTCGCGGAGGGTCGCGACTCCGTTCGAGACCGCCTCGATGCCGGTGTAGGTGCCGCCGCCCATCGAATAGGCGCGGAGGAGCACGAGAAGGACCGGAAGGAAGCCCAACGACGAGACCGATTCGTGAAGATCGGAGGCGGCATCCTGGAAAACCGCGGGCAGAGCGGTGAGATGGCCGCCGATTGCGTAGAGGATCAAGAAGACATGCATGACGACAAAGAGGATAAAAATCGGCGCGACCACCGTCACGGATTCGCGAACACCCCTCAAATTCATGATCACGAGGAGGACCAGGGCCGCCATTTCGGCCATGAGCTTGAATTCGCCCCACCCCGCCGGAAAAAAGGACCAGAGGGCGTCGCAACCGGCCGCGACGGAAACGGAGATCGTCAGGAAATAGTCGACCAGAAGCGCGCAACCCGAAACGACGCCCGCCTTTTCGCCCAAAAGCTTCGTGGCGACCAGATAACCGCCGCCGCCGCCCGGAAAATATTGGATCAGGGTGGAGTAGGAAATTGAGATCACGAAGATCGTGACCGCCGTCATCACGACCAGGAGGATGGCGAGGTGCGAATGGGCGCCCAGGGCGCGGAAGGCCTCTTCGGGACCGTAGGCGGACGAGGAAAGGCCGTCGCAGCCCAGGCCCACCCAGGCGAGGAAGGCGGCCAGCGAGATCTTATGACTCAACGAAGGGTCGTTGAGGTCCCGTGCCGGTCCCAGAAGTATGCGTCGGAGGCGTCCCATGGTCGAGGGTGGCGTCCTATAAAGGACAGTCTACCCTGAGGGGAGTTAAGTTTTTGTTAAGTTTTCCCAAAAGGCGAAAAAGCGAGTCGCGTCGCGATCTTTTCACCTGATCGTCACCGCATTTTCATTTCCTGAAGGTAGGAATGGCTCCGGTAAGGGGGTGACCATGACCCAAAAAATCCTCGTCATCGACGACGACCCGGACGTGCTGGAGCTACTCGAATACAACCTCAAGAAGGCAGGGTATCAGGTGGTCACCGCCCCCTCGGGGCTAAACGCCATGTGGGGACTCGAGGAGGATGCGCGGCCGGACGTGATCCTGCTGGACCTCATGATGCCGACCCTCGACGGCTACGAGCTCTGCCGCTACCTCAAATCCTCCGACGACTTTAAGGATGTCCCCGTCATCATCGTCTCCGCCAAGGGGAGCCGCGAGGACATCGAGAAAGGTCTCGCCCTCGGCGCCAACCGTTACCTGCCGAAATCCTCCTTCACCATCGAATCCCTCCTCAAGGAAGTCAGGGATGTCCTCTAGAAAAAACCCGTTTACACAAAAGTCACATAGAGCGCATGAAGGCGTCCCATCGGCGTCGATCTTAATTAAGGGACTCGTCGTGGCCCTTCATACCGGGATCTCCTGCGGGCGGTAGTCCCTGCTCCTCAGCCAGAGGGCGACATTCACCAACCCGATGAGCACCGGTACTTCGACAAGCGGTCCGATAACGGCGGCGAGAGCGGCACCATGTTGTATGCCGAAGGTGGCCACGGCGACGGCGATGGCCAGCTCGAAGTTGTTCGAGGCCGCAGTGAACGAGAGTGTGGCCGCTCGTTCATATGTCGCATCTACTTTCTTGCTCATGAAGAATGAGATAAAGAACATCAGCACGAAGTAGATGAGCAATGGAATCGCGATCCGCACGACATCCAGCGGGAGTTGGACGATCTTCTCACCCTTGAGCGAGAACATCACCACGATGGTGAAGAGCAGCGCGACAAGCGTCATTGGGCTGATCTTAGGAATGAACTTGGTATGGAACCACTCCTTGGTCTTGAGATGGATCAGCGAGAACCTCGTGATCACACCGGCGATGAACGGAATGCCGAGGTAGATGAACACGCTCTTGGCGATCTCTCCAATGGTGATATTGACGGCCACGCCCGGCAGGCCCAACCGGGTTGGCAAAATGGTGATGAAGACGTAGGCATAGACCGAGTAAAGCAGCACCTGAAAGATTGAGTTCAAGGCCACAAGCCCCGCGCAATATTCCGTGTCGCCCTTGGCCAGATCATTCCAGACGATGACCATGGCAATGCAGCGGGCGAGACCAATCAGGATGAGCCCCACCATGTACTCTGGTTTGTCGTGCAGGAAGAGGACGGCCAAACCGAACATCAGAATCGGCCCCACAACCCAGTTCTGAATCAGAGAAAGTCCCAGAACCTTGAAGTTCTTGAAGACGGGCCCCATCTCCTCATAGCGAACCTTGGCCAGAGGAGGGTACATCATCAGGATCAATCCGATGGCGATCGGGATGGAAGTCGTCCCAACATTGAACTGATTGATGAACGGAACCACTCCGGGAAAGAGATAACCGACACCAACCCCGAGGGCCATCGCAAGGAAGATCCACAGCGTCAGGTAACGGTCCAGAAACGAGAGCTTTCTCGGAGTGTTTTCCATTGTCTTCCGCACCGCCGACTTGCACAAAGCGACTTTCGCATCCAGTCGATCGCCTCACGAACGACGACAGGCGACTGCTTGCCCGGCAGTGTGTAGAAAATCCACCTATTTTTGGATGGCGAGCCTAACAGTTTCCCTCCCCGCTATTGAGACGGCACAATCATCAGGCAACGTTACCTCTCCCTCCTCAGAGAAGTCCGCGAAGTCCTGTAAAAAAAGTTTCAAGTCACTCAAAAGTCACATAGGACTCATCAACGTGTCACGGGGCCGCCCCAAGTTGCCGTCCAATTTTGAAGCAACAAAATCCTATTCAAGGAGGAAATATGACGAAGAAGAAAAAGCTGACCGCGATCCTGTTCGCAGCCGCGGTCTGCCTCGGCGCCATGGGGGCCGCCGGACCGCTCCGGGCCGAGGAAGAGGGCGGCATGAGGGCCGTCTATAAGGTGGGGGATGGGACCAAGATCGGCGACGGCGATAATATGATCCATCTCCAAGGGCGGGTTCAGGCGCGGTTCACTTACGATGGCCTCGAAGCGGCGGCCGACAAGGACACCTGGGCGATCCAGCGCGGCAAGATCAAGATCGAGGGGTTCACTCTCAAGAAAAAGCTGAAGTTCGGTTTTCAAATGAACCTGTCCACGCGCGGCCGGGCCTCGACCGCGGACGTCTGCACGAACGCCGATTGCACGGAGACGGCAAAGGCCGTGACGGGCGAGAGCACGACGGGCCTGGCGACGTTGGAAGATTACTACGTCGATTACGTGCCTTATGACTTTTTTGCCGTGAAGGTCGGTCAGTACAAGACGCCGTTCTTGATGCAGGAGCTCACCTCGTCGGGCAAGCAGCAGTTCGTCGACCGGTCGCTCTCGACGGGCCATTTCAACCTTTCCCGCGACATCGGGCTCACCTTTCACGGCGACGCCTGGGATCGCGGCCTCAACTACAGCGTCTTCTTCATGAACGGCGACGGAATCAACCAGATCAACCGGAACCAGTCGTTCATGGCGGGCGTCCGTTTCGAGATGCCGATACTAGGAGAATACAAGGCCTCTGAATCCGACACCGATGATTCGCAGGAGCATAACCTGGGTGTCGGCGTGGCTTACGCCTTCAATGAGCTGGGCAACGCCTTCGTGAACGGCACGGTGCCCGCAGGGGCGAAGTTGAGCCTCGGGACCCTGGACGTGGGTTACAAGTATAAGGGATTTTCCTTCCAGGGCGCCGGGATGATCTCCAGATCGCACGACCTCCTGAAAATCACCAATCTGGGCTGGAACGCGCAGGTGGGCTACTTCATCGTCCCGAAACTCTTCGAAGTCGCGCTGCGCCAGGCCGGGACCGTCTTCTCAAATGGCATTCCCAATCAATACGAGAACGCGGTGGCGCTCAACTATTTCATCAAGGGGCATGGCATCAAGATCCAGACGGATTACGCCCTTTTGATGAATCCGCGGGGGCTCAATCTGAACGACCACCGGATCCGGACCCAGCTTCAGGTGGTTTTCTAATCTTTTCAATAATGTCACCAAAATGTCACACAAATGAGATTACATTCATTGCCGATGTGACGAAGGAGTATGTATGAAGAGCAAGTCCAAAAAAATCATGACCGGCCTGGCGGTCATTTCCTGCCTCTTGGCAGGCATGGTTACTGCGAGCGCGGAAGTCAATCTGAACGGCGCGGGCGCGACGTTCCCGTACCCGATCTACTCGAAGTGGTTCTCCGAGTATAACAAGATGCACCCGGACATTAAGATCAACTATCAGTCCATCGGTTCGGGCGGAGGCGTGAAGCAGTTTACGGAGAAGACGGTCGATTTCGGGGCCTCCGACGCCCCTCTGTCGGACTATGAGTTGAGCCTGGTCAAGCAGCCGTCCACCCATATCCCCACCGTCTTGGGCGCGGTCGTGCTTTCCTACAATCTCCCGGAGATCGGAAATGATCTGAAGCTCACGGGGCCTGTGATTGCCGATATCTTTCTCGGAAACCTCACGAAATGGAACGATCCTAAACTGGCGGCTCTCAATCCGGGGATGAAGCTGCCGGATACGGCGATCGTTGTCGCGCACCGGACGGACGGCAGCGGCACAACCTACGTCTTCACGGACTATCTCTCCAAGGTGAGCCCTGCCTGGAAAGGAAAGGTCGGAACGGGCAAGTCGGTCAGTTGGCCCGCGGGTTTGGGAGGCAAAGGCAATGAAGGCGTGACCGGTCTCATCAAGCAAATGCCGGGTTCGATCGGTTTCATCGAATTAGGATATGCGATGCAGAACAAACTGCCGTACGCGAGCGTTCAGAACAAGGCCGGGACCTTCGTGATGCCTTCGATCGAGTCCGTCTCGGCATCGGCGGCCGGGGTGAAGATGCCGGCCGATTACCGCGTATCGATTACGGATCCGGAAGGTAAAGACGCCTATCCCATCAGCTCCTTCACGTATCTGCTGGTTTATAAAAAGACCGATGATGCGGCCAAGGGAAAAGCCCTGGTGGATTTCCTGAAATGGGCGATCAACGACGGCGAAAAATTGGCTCCCGCCCTTTATTATTCACCGCTCCCCGAATCCGTGAAGACTCAAGTTAACAAGACAATCTCTCAGATTACGGTGGCTCCGTAGGGCGGGTGCATGAAAGGCGATCGGATCTTTGAAGGAGGCACCCGTTTTTTCGCGATCCTTCTGATCCTGATCGTCGGACTGATCGGACTCTTGTTGTTTAAGGAATCGCTGCCGGCCATACGCAAGTTTGGCTGGCAGTTTCCTTTTCGGAGCGTCTGGGATCCGGTGGCCGAGGACTTCGGGGCGCTTCCGTTTATTTACGGGACGGTTGTTTCCTCGATGCTTGCTCTGCTGATTGCGGTTCCCTTGAGCCTGGGCGTGGCGATCTTTCTTTCGGAACTCGCCCCGCCCTATTTGAGGACGCCCGTGGCTTTTCTTATCGAGCTTCTGGCGGCGATTCCGTCCATCATTTACGGACTTTGGGGCCTCTTTTTCCTCGTTCCGTGGTTGAGAACGAGCGTGGAGCCGTTTCTTATCAAATGGTTCGGTTTATTGCCGTTTTTCCAGGGCCCGCCATACGGCATCGGCATGCTGGCGGCCGGCGTCATCTTGTCGATCATGATCATCCCCATCATTTCTTCCATTTCACGGGAGGTGCTCTTGGCAGTGCCCAATGATCAGCGCGAGGGCGCGCTTGCTCTTGGCGCCACGCGATGGGAAACCACACGGATGGCTGTGCTCCGTTTTGGAAAGCCGGGTCTCTTGGGGGCGATCTTTCTGGGACTCGGACGCGCCATGGGTGAGACCATGGCGGTGACGATGGTGATCGGAAACCGGCCGGAGATCTCGTTCTCGCTCTTGGCGCCCGGCCATACGATGGCGTCGGTGATTGCCAATGAATTTACGGAGGCGTCGGGCGAGGTCTATCTCTCTTCGCTCATGGGAGTCGGCTTGGCGCTATTTGCGGTAACGCTCGTGGTCAACGCGGGAGCGAGAGCCTTGGTCTGGAAGGTTGGCGGAAAGGCGGGGCGAACATGATGTCCCGCGATTCAAGACGCCATTGGGTCAACCGCATCATGCTGGGGCTCAGCCTGGCCGCGGCCTTGGTGTCCATGTTGCCCCTCTTCCTCATTTTCTTTCACATCTTGTCGCACGGCTTGGGTTCTCTCAATTGGGATTTCTTCACCCACATGCCCCAGCCGGTGGGAGAGACGGGCGGTGGTTTTGCCAATGCGATCATGGGAAGCCTGATTCTGCTCGTTCTGGCCTGTGCATTCGGCCTTCCGATCGGAATCTTCGGCGGGATCTATCTGTCGGAATATGGAGGGCGGAAGGCGGCGGAGGCGGTGCGGTTCGCCTCCGACTTGTTGAACGGAACGCCCTCGATCGTCGTCGGCATGTTCGCCTATACGATCTTGGTCCGGCCCATGCATCATTTCTCCGCCCTGGCGGGCGGGGCGGCGCTGGGCATCATCATGATTCCCACCATCCTGTCGACGACCGAAACGATGATGCGCATGGTGCCGCGCGCCCTGCGTGAAGGGGCGCTGGCGCTGGGGCTGCCTTACTGGAAGACTTTGGTGTACGTGGTGCTCAAGGCCGCGCGTGGTGGAATCGTTACGGGCATTCTGCTCGCCGTGGCCCGCATCGCCGGTGAAACCGCGCCGCTTCTCTTCACCGCTCTCGGAAACCAGTTTTGGAGCACGGATTTAAAACAGCCGATTGCGGCGTTGCCGCTTCAGATCTTTACCTACGCCATCAGTCCCTACGACGATTGGCACCAGCAGGCCTGGGCGGGGGCGACGGTCTTGATTGCGCTCGTGCTCCTGCTCAATATCGTGTCGCGGCTCTTCATCCGGAACCGGCTTGCGGGGAAACGCTCATGAAGATTCAGGTTGAAAAGGTCAGCGCTTGGTATGGAGATCATAAGGCGGTGAACGCCGTCGACCTTTCCATCGAGGAGAAGACGGTCACGGCCGTCATAGGGCCTTCGGGCTGCGGCAAGTCGACGCTGCTCCGTTGTTTGAACCGCATGCACGAAGTGGACCCGCGCGCGAAGGTCGAAGGCCGTATCCTCTTGGACGGCAAGGATGTCCTGAAGGAGGACCCGGTCAAACTCAGGCGCCGGGTCGGGATGATCTTTCAAAAGCCGAACCCATTCCCGACGATGTCGATCCTGGACAACGTGGTGGCGGGCCTGCGGTTGAATGGCACGCGCGACCGGTCGCGCCTGGAGGAGGTCGCCATCGATTGCCTGAAGAAGTCCGCGCTGTGGGAGGAAGTGAAGGACAGCCTGGCTCATTCCGGCATGAGCCTCTCCGGCGGGCAGCAGCAGCGGCTCTGCATCGCCCGGGCCCTGGCGGTCAATCCCGAGGTTCTCCTGATGGACGAGCCGTGCTCGGCCCTGGATCCCATTTCGACAGCGCGGATCGAGGAATTGATCCACGAACTCCGGTCGAAATACACGATCGTCATCGTCACCCACAACATGCAGCAGGCCGCGCGCGTCTCTGACTGTACGGCCTTCCTGTACATGGGGGATTTGGTCGAATGGGGCGAGACCGAGATGATCTTCACAAATCCGAAAGAAAAACGAACCGAGGATTACATCACCGGAAGGTTTGGATAATACGATTCGATCTTGAATTTGAGAGGTGCTCATCATGAAACAACACACCGACAAACAGTATGATGAAGAGTTGAGGCAGCTTAAGGAAAAAATCCTCGAGGCGGGCGGGAACGTCGAGGAGATGATCACCCGCTCGATGAGGGCCCTCACAGAGCGCGATTCCAAGACGGCCGAGGACGTCATCCGGCGTGATTTCGAGGTCAACCGCCTGGAGATCGAGATCGACGACCTGTGCCTGAAACTCCTGGCCCTCCGCCAGCCGGCGGCCTCGGACCTGCGCTTCATCACCATCGGGCTGCGCGCCTCCAAGGACCTCGAGCGCATGGGCGATTTGGCGGTGAACATCGCCGAGCAGGCCATCGCCTTGAACCGCGAGCCTCAGTTGAAACCCTATTCGGACCTTCCCAAAATGGCGGTGAAGGCGCAGGGGATGGTGCAAGAGGCCCTCGACGCCTTCGTGAAGCAGGACGTCGACATGGCCCAGAAGGTCTGCGAGATGGACGACGACGTCGACTCCCTGGAGCACAGCATCTTTCAGGAGCTGATCGGCATGATGGGAAAGGACCCGAAGGCGGCCGAGCGGGGGACACGATTGATCCTCGTGGCCCAGCAGCTGGAGAGAATTGCCGACCACGCCACGAACATCGCCGAGGAAGTCATCTTCATGGTCCAGGGCCGCGACATCCGCCACGGCGGACGCAAGACCGCCGGTTAGGGCCCGTCACTCCGTTTTCACGTTGACGTCACGCGAAGTTTGCCGTTAGAGAGACCCGCGAACACCAAGAGGGCGTCTCACCCTTGGATCTGGAGGTGGTCGACGTGGGTCTCTTTCCCAAAACTCCGAAGTTCTTCGATCTTTTCGAAAAGGCGGCGAACACGATCCTGCATGGGGCCCGTCTTCTCGATGATTTCTTCTCCAGCGGCGACGGCCTGGAAAAAAAGCTCAAGGCCATCGAGGACTGCGAGCACGACGGCGACCAGATCACGCACGACACGGTGGAGATGCTGAACAAGACGTTCATCACGCCGATCGACCGCGAGGACATCCACGGGCTGATCACGGAAATGGACGATATCCTGGACCTGATCTACGGGACCGCCAACCGCGTGGTCCTCTACAAGGTGCCGCCCGCCGGCCCGGACATGAAGAAGGTCGTGGAAATCCTCGTGAGGGCCGTTGAGGAGGTCTCGAAGGCGGTCTTGAGGCTCCGCGACATGGCGAAGAAGCCCGAGCTCATCCTCGCCCAGTGCATCGAGATCAACCGGCTGGAGAACGAGGCCGACGAGGCCCTCCGGCGCGCCATCTCGAACCTCTTCGAGCGCGAGAAGGACGCGATCAAGCTGATCAAGGAGAAGGAGATCCTCGAGACGCTGGAAAACGCCACCGACCGCTGCGAGGATGTCGCCAACACGCTCGAAGGAATCGTTCTGAAGAATGCCTGATCCCCATTCCCTTGCGGTCGTCGCGTTCGTCGTCCTGGTGGCGCTCGCCTTCGATTTCATCAACGGCTTCCACGATGCCGCCAATTCCGTCGCGACCATCGTCTCCACCCGGGTCTTGAGCCCCCGCTGGGCGGTCGTGTGGGCCGCCTTCTTCAACTTTGTCGCCCTTTTCGTCTTCAACGTGCACGTCGCCACGACCATCGGCAAAGGGACGGTCGATCCGGCCGTCATGTCCGTGGCGACGGTCTTCGCCGCGCTCCTGGGAGCGATCATCTGGGATTTGCTCACGTGGTGGTGGGGGTTGCCCACGTCGAGTTCGCATGCGCTGGTGGGCGGTTTCGTCGGGGCGGCGGTGACCAAGGCGGGTTTTGGGTCGCTGGTGACCTCGGGACTCTACAAGATCCTCGTTTTTATCGTCGTGTCGCCCGTGATGGGCTTGATCCTCGGCTTCATCATCATGACGATCATCATTTGGCTCTTCCGCGACTCCTCGCCGTCGCGGGTGGACAAGCATTTCCGCAAACTTCAGTTGGTTTCTGCGAGCCTCTACAGCCTGGGTCACGGGGGCAATGACGCCCAAAAGACCATGGGCATCATCGCGGTGCTTCTGTTTTCGACCGGTCATTTGGGGGCGGCTTTCTACGTGCCGGTCTGGGTCATCGTCTGCTGCCACGCGGCCATCGCCGCCGGGACGATGTTCGGAGGATGGCGGATCGTGAAGACGATGGGCATGAAGCTGACGAAGCTCCAGCCGGTCGGCGGCTTCGCCGCGGAGACGGCGGCGGCCTCGACGCTCTTTCTCGCGACTTTCATGGGCATTCCGGTCAGCACCACGCACACGATCACGGGATCGATCATGGGGGTCGGCGCGACCCGTCGCCTTTCCGCGGTCCGCTGGGGGATCGTCAACCGCATCATCGCGGCCTGGATCTTCACGATTCCCGCCTCCGCCGCCATCGCCTCGCTCGCCTACCTTGCGATCAAAGCGATTGCATATTTGGCGGCCTGAGATCATTCTCCGCGGCCATGAGCATCAGCTACATTCTCGTTCTTTTTCTCACTCAAATGGCCGTGGGCATGGTCGTGTCCGTGGCTTTGCTGCCGCCCAAGGCGGTGGATCCCCGGTTCTACGGGTCGATCGGCTTCTGGTCCGCGCTTTTCACGGCGGTCGCGCTTTTTGTCCGTCACCGCTCCACGCTGACCCTGTCCGGCATCTTCGGCGGCGGGGCTCCCGCCACTGTTTCCGAGGCCTGGGTCTTCGCCGCATTCTACGTCTTTCTGGGCCTGTGCGTGTTCTTGTGGCTTCGCATGCGGTTTGGCGAACGGTCGCCCTCGCGGCCGGAGCTCGTCCTGATTGCGGCGGCGGGGCTGGCGGCCGTCTCCATGGATTCGCTGCTCTTCCGGGCGGCCCTGTCCCCGGTGTGGGCCCAGAACGTCCTCCTGCCCATGAACTTCATTACGACGGCGCTGGTCTTGGGAGGATTCCTGGCCGGGATGATGTTCGGACACCATTACCTCATGAACACGGACATGCCCAAGAAGCTGCTGGTCTCCATGGCGTGGATCCTGATCGCCGTCATCGCTCTGCGGATCGCCGCCGTGGGCTCCACCCTCTTGATCTTCAAGGAAGTGATCCGGCCGGACGTCGACTTCTTGACGGCGCTTGTGTCCTTTCAGGGGCACGGCATATTCTTCTGGCAGAGGGTCTTGGTGGGCCTTCTCATCCCGGCGGTCGTCGTGGGGATGATCTGGGGGACGGCGCGGATCGGGTCGAACCAATCGGCGACGGGGATCATGTACGTGGCGATCGCTTTCGTGTTCATCGGGGAGCTGGCGGCGAGGTATCTGTTCTTCCTTTCGGCGATCCCATTATAAACCATGCCCGAAAAGATCATTGCAACAGGCCCCGGGGAAACGATCGACCTCTGCCTCTCCTGCGGCGCCAAGGACCTTTACCTCCAAAAGGACTTCCCCCGGAAGATCGCGATCCCCATCGTGGTCGTCGCCGCGATCCTGGTGCCCTGGACCTACGGGGCCTCCCTCATTGTCGCCGCGATCATCGATTTCATCATCTACCGCCGGACCCAATGGATGACCGTCTGCTACAAGTGCCGGGCCGAATACCGGGGATTCACGCCCAACCCCGCCCACAAAGAGTTTGACCGTCATTTGGATGAATTGTATCGATACGGCTCTTAAGGAGCGTACTACATGACCCAGATCCGCATTGCCCACAGCCCCGACGCCGACGACGCGTTCATGTTCTATGCCCTCCTACAGGGCAGGATCGACCGGCCGGAGGGGCTCGAGTTTGTCGACGTCCAGGAGGATATCGAGAGCCTGAATCAGAAGGCGATGACGGGGACTTACGAGGTCACGGCGGTGTCGTTCCACGTCTATCCCTACATCGCGGACAAGTATTACCTCCTGACGACGGGCGCCTGTTTCGGGGACCAGTACGGCCCCATCGTCGTCTCGTCCAAGGTCCTCAAGCCCAAGCAGATCCTGAAAATGCGGGTCGGCATCCCCGGCAAGATGACGAGCGCCTTCCTGGCCCTGAAGCTCTACGAGCACCACGTGGCGGGCGAGGGAAAATCCGGCATCTGCTACAGCCAGCACCCCTTCGACAAGATCCTGGAAGAGGTCGCGGAGAAGAAGATCGACGCGGGTCTCATCATCCACGAGGGGCAGCTGACATTCGGGGAAAAGGGGCTGCACAAGGTGGTCGACCTGGGCGAGTGGTGGCACAAGGAGACGGGGCATCCGCTTCCGCTGGGGGGCATTGCGGTCCGGCGTGATTTGGACCCTTCCGTCCTCAAGACGGTGGCGGAGCTGATTCAAAAGAGCATCGAGTACGGCCTGGAGCACCGGGAGGAGTCGTTGGCCCATGCGCTGCCGTTCGCCCGCGGGATGGATGCCGAGAAGGCGCAGAAGTTCATCGACATGTACGTGAACAATTGGACGATCGACTTCGGACGGTCCGGTTTCAAGGCGATCAAGGCCTTCCTGGACCGGGGTTATCGCGAAGGCATTCTGAAGGAACCGGTGGACTTGGACGGTTGCGTCTACGACGTGAAGAGGGGCCGCGTCAGGGGAGGCGGGGCGGAGGCGGTCGAGGAAGCGCCGCGCGGATCGGCGGAGGGAACCGCGGAATCAACGGCGCCCGTGACCGATGAGAACACCCTTCCGATGACGGAGGAGCCACCGTCCTCAGAGGAATCCAGGTAGGGGCTTGAGGCCTCAAGCCCCTACGAAGCCTTTTTCGCCTTCTCTTGCTGCGCGATGGCCTTGAGTTCTTTCCCCCGATGCCGGAAGAGACGATCGGTGACGGTGTTCTTGAGAAGGCTCAAGTCCTCCCCCGCAATCAACTGGCGCCCCAACTCCTTGAGAAAAACGACCTGTTCCTCCCATGGCAGGGCGTAGATGCGGTCCAGCACGAGATAGGCGTCCGGCGTCTGCTGGAGCTTGTGGCCGGCGATGAGGATCTGGTCCTTGGGGATCAAACCGTCCTCGCGGACTTCGCGTAGGAACCGGCTTTTCAGCTTTTCATGGAGGTTGAGCGCCTTGACGAGACCGTCGTTGATCCCGTTCTGAAGGCGGTCCACCAGGTCGAGGTATTTTTGCTGTTCCGGAGTTTCCGCCAGGGCCCCCGCCGGCTTTTCCAGTCCGTCCGCCTCGTCCGGCATGAGCGTCAGGATGTCCCCCACGGTGAATTTGACCGTCTGCTCCGTCTGAACCTTGAAGGAGCCTTTGGGAACGAGGTTCGCGGTGCCGTCGATGCCGATGAAGACGAGGTGGACCGGATAGTTTCGTCCGCTCTCCCGCCCCGCCATGAGCGTGTCGATGGCGAGAAAGGCGCAGCCTTTCTTGAGATGGCCCAGGTTCTCCTTGAGCGACTTGGCGGTGCCGGTGGTGTAAAAGCCGGCGTCGCGGCGCTCGCCTTCGGGCCCGTAATTTCCCACGGCCCGTGTTCCCTGCGGGTACATGGCGATCTCGATATCCTTGTCGACGAGCTTTCGGCAGGCGTCCAGGACGGCGTCCTTTCCCTTGCCCTTGCGGTCGACGAAGACCATGTCGTTGGCCTCGATGAGCTTTCCGATGCCCAATCCGCTGTAGACGTACTTGTTGTCGACGAAATGGTCCTTGGCGGCCATGTAACGCGGACGAATGCGCCTGCCGCCAGCCAGGTGCGTGGAGCTCAGGCCGAAAAAATTGAAGACGAAGTCCAGATGCGACTTGTGGTTGAAGACGAGGACGATTTTCCCCGAGAGATTGTGGAACTTCTCGACGCCCTCCACGGCCATGCGCGCCTGGAAGATCTGCAACATGCGCGAACCCCAGAGCGAGGCCATGACATCGAAGACCTCGCGCCCGTACTCGCGTCCGATGGTTTCGAGGGCCTTGTAGGCGCTTCGCGCGAAGATCGCGGTGTCGTAAAAGCCCTTCATGAGAAGCCAGTGGCTTTGGCGGGAGGGTTTTCCCGTATGGTAGGAAATGTCCGTCGGATTCACCGTGCGCGCGGCACGCGTGGGAACGGGAACGTTGGAGGGGCCGATCCGGCGGTAATAATGCTCGAAGAATTCCTGCGGATGGACCAGGGGATTGACCCGCATGAACTCGGTCATCTGAAGACCCGCGGCGACGTGGCGCTTGTAGGTCCAAATCGAGAGGAGGGCGAAGGTGCCGTGGTAGAACATGGAGAGAAAGCGGTGCGCCCGGGTTTCGTGGCTTCCGAACAGCATGAGGGTGAGGTCGACGCCGAAGGCGGCCATCATGTAGACCCCCACCGTGTAGTCTCGGAGGTGGCCGAAGGCGTACTCGGCCTTGCCGGCGAAGAGATTCAGCCGGTCGAGGTCGACGATCGAGCCGATCCGATGCCGGTCCCGCCAGCCCCGGTAGCGCGTCTCGACGGATTTGACCCATCGGTAAAAACGGTCCTCGGGAAGGAGCCGCCGCAGGCTGTCGCCGACGGACCACACGGCCTTGGCGCGCCGCCTCATGGCGGCCAGGGTGCCGATGATCGGGACCAAGTACATCACGACCGCCAACCAGGGGATGAGGTCTCGGACCATGGGGTCCTTTTACCGCCGGGGGTGGGTGAGAGGCAAGAGGGCAGTCCTTGCCCCTTTCGGTGGTTTCGGACAAGACTATCGGAATGAACCGTCTCGCTGCCGAAAAAAGCCCGTACCTGCTCCAACATGCCGGAAATCCCGTCGACTGGTATCCGTGGGGCCCCGAGGCCTTCGAAAAGGCACGGCGGGAGGACAAGCCCATCTTCCTCTCCATCGGCTACTCCACCTGCCACTGGTGCCACGTCATGGAACGCGAGTCGTTCGAGAACGAAGACATCGCCCGGGTGATGAACGAGCACTTCGTGAGCATCAAGGTGGACCGGGAGGAGCGCCCGGACGTCGACCAGATCTACATGAATGCCGTGCAGGGGATGACCGGCTCGGGCGGCTGGCCTCTCTCGGCCTTTCTGACGCACGACCTGGAGCCGTTCTGGGGAGGGACCTATTTCCCTCCCGAGAGCCGCTGGGGGCGGCCGGGGTTCAAGGACATCCTCTTGGAGATCTCCAAGCTCTGGAAGTCGGACCGCAAAAAGATCGCGGAGTCCGGCAGGGAAGTGGGCGACGCCCTCAAGGCGACGGGGAGGAGCTCCGCTTCGGGGCGCATGCTCTCGGAGGAGACCCTCCGCCGGGCCTACACGGCGCTGAAAGACGTCTATGACCCGCGCGACGGCGGATTCGGAGGCGCCCCCAAATTTCCCCGGAGCGAGACGATCTCGCTCCTCTTCCGCATCCACCGGAGGACCGGCGAGGCGAAGGCCCTCTCCATGGGGACCTTCACGCTGGAACGGATGGCCCGGGGAGGCATCTATGACCATCTGGGCGGGGGCTTTCACCGGTATTCCACCGACGGCCAGTGGCTCGTGCCGCACTTCGAAAAGATGCTCTATGACAACGCCCTCCTCGCCCGGACCTATCTCGAAGCCTATCAAATCGATCAAAATCCGATGTGGGCGGGTGTGGCGCGCGAGACGCTCGACTATGCGCTCCGCGACATGACGTCACCGGAAGGCGGCTTCTACTCGGCGGAGGACGCCGACAGCGAGGGCGAAGAAGGCAAATTCTACGTTTGGACGGAAGACGAGATCAAGGGCCTGCTGACCGCCGATGAATTCCAAAACGTCAGGGACCTGCTTCAGGTCACGCCCCGCGGCAACTTCTCCGCCGAAGGCGGAGGCAAGACGATCCTGACCTTCAAGGAGGGGGCGCCTTGGGCCTTGCGCTCCGAAACGCCCCTGTCGTGCGCGATGGGAAAGCTCTTCGCCGCCCGCAGAAAACGAGTCCCGCCCTCCAAGGACGACAAGGTCATCGCGTCGTGGAACGGGCTCATGATCGGGTCGTTGGCCTACGCCGCCCAGGTCCTGGGGGAGGAGAGGTATCTCATCGCCGCCCGGAAGGCGGCGGACTTTCTGCTGACGAGGATGTGGGACGGGAAGGCCCTCAACCGCCGCTACCGGGACGGCGACGTGCGCTTTGACGGCTCGCTGGACGACTATGCGTTTGTCATCTGGGGGCTGATCGACCTGTACGAGACGGATTTCGATGACCGTTGGTTCCGAGCCGCCCTTGAATTGCAGAAAAAATCCGATGAGCTTTTCTGGGACGCTAAGGACGGGGGTTATTTCTTCACCGCCGCCGGTGATCCCTCGCTCATCGCCCGGTCCAAGGACATCTACGACGGCGCCGTCCCTTCCGGGAACTCCGTCGCCGCCCTGAACCTGCTTCGTCTTTATGGATTTACGCTCGACCGTTCGTTTCAGGACAAGGCCGAGGCCCTCGTGAAGGCGTTTTCGGAGTTCGTGTCGTCCCACCCCCAGGCGTCGCCGGCCCTCCTCATGGCCGTGGACTACGCGACCGACGCGTCGAAGGAGATCGTCGTGGCGGGAAAGGCGGAGGATCCGGCCCGCAACGCCATGATCGGCGAAATCCATCGTCTTTTCCTGCCGAACAAGGTGCTGGCGGCCGGCGGGGTCTCGCCGCTGGCCCAAGGCAAGGGGCCGATTCAAGGCCGGGCCGCCGTTTATCTTTGTGAGGCCCACGCCTGCCGGAAGCCGGCGACGGACCTGGCGGACGTGCTGCCCGCCCTCAAGTCCGCGAAGATCTACCGATTGTACTGATTATCTCTTCTCGAGCTCGACGTCGTATTTTTTCTTGTCCTTCCCCTCGAGGATGATCTCGCGTTCCCACTCGTCGTAGCCTTCGAGCTGGAGACGGATGGTGTGCGGTTTGTCGCGCGGGACCTTGCGGATGGTGAGGGGGGTGCGGGCCTTGATCTTGTCCCCGTCCAGGTACACGGTGGCGCGCGGCGGATAGCTATTGATGAAGATCTCTCCGAATGCGCTGCCGAGTTGGATCGTTCCCAGCGACTTCGTCTCGCCCGCCTTGAGGGTGATGCGGGTGGTCTGGCGGACGAATCCCTCCTTGAGCAGCGTCACCGGCACGTACCCGGCCGGTACGCGGGCGTTTTGGAGGGGGGTGACGCCCTGATACTCCGAATCGACGTACACCTCGGCACCGCGGGGTTCGGAATCCACCGAGAGGGTCGCCCAGTCCCTTTTTGATTCGGACCGGGCCGTCATCGAAAACGAGAGTGAGACAGAGACGAGGAAGAAGGTAGACAGGATTCTTGGGCGCACGATGAACGCCTCCCGCGTGTAAGGATTTGACTACAGGGCTACACAAAAATAATACAAGACTTTAGCCCAGTACCGATTACGTCGGTATCATACGGCTCTGGGGGAACAAAGTCCAAACCATGGATGCGATCACCCTCCATTCGGTCTGCAAGTCCTACAAGGCGGTGAGCGCCTTGGACGGCGTGTCTCTTGGGATCGCGGAAGGCGAGTTTTTCGGCCTGCTCGGTCCCAATGGGGCCGGGAAGACCACGCTCATCAAGGTCATTGTCGGCTTGGCGCGGACGGACTCGGGCGAGGCTTTTGTTTTCGGAAAGAACGTCCGCGAGGATCCCATGGCGGCCAAGGCGGCGATCGGTCTGTCGCCCCAGGAGCCCAACATCGACCGCTACTTCACCGTCCGCAGGACCTTGGAATTTCAAGGCGGGTACTTCGGACTGACCCGCAAGGATCGCCGCCGCCGCGCGGGCGAGCTCCTGGAACAATTCGGACTCGGCGACAAGGCGGAGGTGGAATACTGGAAGCTCTCCGGAGGCATGCAGAGGAGGGTCCTCATCGCCCGATCGCTCATGACCTATCCGAGAATCCTCATCCTGGACGAGCCCACCGCGGGCGTCGACGTCGAGCAGCGCCACGAGCTTTGGGAGTACCTGCGGAGCTTGAGCCGCAGCCGCACGACGATCATCCTGACCACGCATTATATCGACGAGGCCGAGGCCCTTTGCGGCCGGGTCGGCGTCATCGAAGGAGGGAGGATCGTCGAGATCGGGGCGCCGGAGGAGCTCATCGCGCGCCATTGTGAGCGTTACTTCGACGTGAACGGCGAAAAGAAGGCAAGGCTCGAGGGGTTCGGCGTGGACGACGTCGACGTCCATCGGGGCAGCCTTGAAGAGGTTTTTCTAAAACTGACCGGGAAATCCATTCATGTCGATGAATCCCGATCCTAGACCGTCCGGACTGACAGGGTTCCTGACGCTCATCGAGCGCGAATACTACCGCTTTGCCCGTTTGGCCGCCCAGACGATCGCGCCGCCCGTCATCATGACGGGTCTTTTCGTCGTCATCTTCGGCTACTCCCTGGGTGGACGGATCGAATCCATCTCGGGCGTTTCCTACATCCTCTACATCTTGCCCGGTCTGGCGGGGATGGGGGCGATCACCAACTCGTATTCCAACAGCTCGACCTCGCTGTACATGGCGAGGATCGACCGCTCGATCGAGAACATCCTCGTGGCGCCTCTGACGCCCCTCAAGATCGTCGCGGCCTTCGTGATCGGCGGCGTGACGCGCGGGCTGGTGGTGGGGACCGTGACGGTGGCCGTGGCGGTCCTGCTGACGGATCTGACGATCGGTCACATGGGTTGGGGGCTGCTCGTTCTGACGCTGATTTCGGCGATCTTCTCGTCCTTGGGGGTGATCTCGGCCCTGTGGGCGGAGGACTGGGACCACCTGGCCACCTTCTCGAACTTCGTCATCACGCCGTTCGTCTACCTCGGCGGCGTCTTCTATTCGGTGACGATGCTCCCGGGGGTCTGGAAAAAAGTCTCCTATGCCAACCCCATGTTCTATTTCATCGATGCCTTCCGGTGGGCGGTTTTGGGGCGGGGAGACCTTTGCCCTTGGCTTTCGATCGGCGTGACGGTCTTTTTCGCCTTCGGACTCCTGTCCGTGGCCGTCCTCCTTTTCCGCTCAGGCTACAAACTCGTCGTCTAGTCGTCGTATTCCACTGTGAACACTTTGTCTGGGAGGACGGGCTTTCCCGGCAACTTTCGGGAGTTCCCGTCGAACAGGTTTCCGGAGTCTCATCCCCCATGACAACAACGCTTAAGGACCAAGCACAACGCATCCTGGACATCGGTGGCCTTTCGCCCAGCGAGATAGAAATCGTGTCCTGCGACGCGAAAGATCCCGCCCGAACCGACGACGACGCCTGCGTCGTCAAGGAAAAGGACGCGACGCGGGAGGTTGCCGTCGATCAGCTCTTCTCCCTGTCGAACCTGCGGAACCTCGAACGGGGAACGCCCCGGGAAAGCGACAGCAAGAATTATTACTTCCGCCTCGATCCCAACTTGGTGCTCGTCCGCCAGGGGTCCGAGACCGACGCCGGGTTCATGGACGATGGCATCCTCTATCGCGCACCGGGGACTCTTGAATGGCAAAGGCTGGATTACCGGCAGATCGAGGCCACTCCGGCCGTGAAGGCGGCGATCCTTCCCATCCTCAGGAGAACGGTTCAATCCCGGGAGGAATTCGACCGCTTGAACGCCGGCGCGCGTCCTGATGCCCGCGTCGATTACGACTCGGCTCGTACGAAATCCGTGTTCTGGCTCATCAATCTCGC
>DATIGE010000059.1 GCA_035454885.1 bacterium | reverse complement strand
TGCATGAAATCCTCGCGGGGAAAGGCGCAATCGCGGGCGATCGTCAGAGGGGGATTGTCCGGATTGGCCTCGACGGCAGCCGCCCAGCGGCCTTGCGCCACGCGGGCCGCGGCGCCGACGAGTTTTTCGAACTTGGGGTCCCGCAGGTCCGGATAGTGCGACCGGATCTGGTCGGCGAATGTTTTCTCGGTGAAGAGTTCTTTGAGAGAAGGCGATCCACCCGGCATCTGAGGTCGCTGGGCGATATCGGGATAGTTCGTTTCAACGTAGCGGTCGATCATCTCCGTGGTCACGCGCACGGTGCCCGAACCCTGGGTTGCGTTCGCGTCGACGACTCCGTTGAAGATCGCGAACGCCGTGCGCGGAATGTACCCCTCGGAAGCGATCGGGGATTCCGAGAGTTGAGCGATGCGCTTGATCGTCGCGTCGTCCATCTCCACCGTCAAGCCGCTGGCCTTGCGGGCTTCGATGGTGTCCTTGAGGATCACCTCGATGTCGGAGGCCGGACGCGGCGGCAAGGGCAGCGGCTGGAAACGGTTCAGGAGGGGGCGGAGCTCGATGTTCTGGCGGACTCCTTCCCTCTCAAAGCGATTCACTTCCTCCTGATATTCCGGGCTCAGACGCGCGCGGGCCGCCGGGTCGTTGTACAGGCCGGCGATATAGCGGGCCTTGAGGAGCTCCCGGGGCGTCGAGAATCCCACGACCCGGATGTCTCCGCGGGCCAACTCCCCCTTCCAGTGCTCCAGGAGCGAGGTCGTCTGCTCCATGCTTTTTCCGGCGGACAACGCCTCGTGGAATTCGTCGACGAAGAGAACGACCTGCTGACCGCCCTTCCTCGCCTTGGCGATCTCCTTCGGGATGTCGCTCAGCCGCTCCTCGAGCTGGCCCCGGTACATGGTCCCGCCCATCAGGCCATTCGGCGTGACCTTGATGTAGACCGTGTTCGGGTTGCGAAGGGACAAGGTCCTCATGACCTCTTCCTTGCCCCAGCCCGGAGGGCCCTCGACCAAGACGCTCATGGTATTGAACCGGGAGTTGATCGTGTTTTCGATCTGCTCGGCCACCTTGGGCGTCGTGGGATCCGCCACGGGACGGAATTCTCCCATGCGCGCCTGTTCGGTCATGTTCGTGCCGACCTTGAGCAGCGTCGGAATGCCCCGATATCGTAAGGGAGTGGACAAGTCCCTCCAGAACCGGGCCAGGCCCTCCCCCCGGTCGAAGGGGGCGCGGATGAGGTTGTAGAGACCTCGAAAAGGCGCACTGACGGCGTTATTGATGGGGCCCGCCTTGCCGGAGGCGAGCAACACGCTGTAAAGCCCGATGGCCGCGCCAACGAAGGTGGAACCAAGGATCTGCCACATCATGTCGGAGCGCATGTCCTTCTGCATTTCCAAACTCTTTTTCGCGATTTCCTCGCCGGCGGGCTTGATCGCCTCGAGCCCCTTCGCGACCGTCGGACGCCACTTCTCCGGAATGGGGGACCCCGCGTTCGCCGCAAACTCGATGAGCCGATCGATCGTCTTGCCGTCGGGCAGAAGATTCAGGTACCGGAAGTCCGGCCGGCCCGCCGGATCGAGTTGATACTGGCTGGGCTGAAGAAGTCCGCTGCGGACCAGGCTCTTGATGATCCGAAACGGCAATGCCACGGGCAATCTCACCAAAGGAGCCGTGTTGGCCGGCATGTTGTTGATGATCGCGTTGTCGGAGATGTAGACGGCGTCCCCCTCCCTGCACAGGTGCAGCATGCCCTGTCCGAGCGGGATTCGACGGCCCCCCGACCCTTCGGCCTCGCGGCTGTAAACGAATCCGCCGGCCGCCGTGAGGATGCGGGTATAGTAAGGGCCGACGTCGGCGCCCTGGAATTGGGGATTGAGGGATTTGCTCTGAGGAAAGTCGACGTATTCCGAACCGCCGGAGCTGCCCACAACGATCCGCCGCGCCTTCGTGTCGTCCGCGTCGCATGCATCGACGTCGAGGACCGACATCCCGTCGTAATAAGGATCGGGCTTGTCCGGCAATCCGGTCCTGGCCAAGAGCTCTTCTAGCGGCGGCGCCATTTTGTTCTCCTCAAGGATTCAACTCCACTTCTGTTATCGGCGGAGAATCTCCTGAGTTGAGTCATTCGAGAGGGTGGGCGCGAGATTGCTAGGAATGGATGCGTGAGGACGAATCCAGGCGAGGACCGTCGCGTACGAAAGGTTC
>DATIGE010000058.1 GCA_035454885.1 bacterium | reverse complement strand
GTCGCAATCATCATCGACGCCATCGCAGGTGGCATCATTAGCGGCCGGAGTTCCTTCGGTGCACGAGTCTTGGACCGAGCCACCGACGCAGGAGGTTGCTCCCGTCGAGGCGCAGGCCCCCGTGCCGCAAGAGGTGGCGGTGGAGACGTAATCTTCATCGACCGATCCGTCACAGTCATCATCCAGTCCGTTGCACGTGGCGTCATCGGCCGCGGGTGTTCCAGGGGCACAGGAGTCCTGAACGGTTCCACCGACGCAGGAAGTGGTTCCGGTTGCCGCGCATTCGCCAACTCCGCAAGAGGTGGCGGTGGAGACGTAATCTTCATCGACCGATCCGTCGCAGTCGTCGTCACTACCGTTGCAGGTCGAGTCATCAGCCGCCGCGCCTTCCGTCGGATTACAGGTATCGACAATGGACCCAGCCTGGCACTCGTTCGAACCCGCATTGCCCGAGCAGGCGCCGACGCCGCAGGTGGTCGGGGTGGCGACGTAGTCTTCGTCGGCGGTCCCGTCGCAATCGTTATCGATGCCGTCGCATTGGTCGTCGGGTGAGCTCTGATCCAGGCTTCCGCCTGGATCGGTCGAACAACGCGTGGTCGTGGTGGTGGCGCATTCGGTCATGCCCGTGCCGCAGGCCCCGACGCCGTCGCATGCGGCTCCGATGTTGAAGCCGTTGTCGATGCCCCCGTCACAATCGTTATCAAGGCCGTCGCAGATTTCGGAGGTCGGTGTGCCCGGGGAACAGCTGTCGACGACCGAGCCACCGACACAGGAGGTGGCCCCGGAGTTGGCGCATTCTCCGACGCCGCAGGCCGTCGGGAGCGAAACATACCCGTCATCGGGGACCGTATCGCAGTCGTTATCGACACCGTCGCACAGTGAGTCGTCGGCGCCGGTGAAGATGGCATTGTTGAAGGGCGCGCAGTCCGTCGCGTCCGGGTCTCCGTCGTTGTCGTCGTCGGGATCGCCGGCGTCGCAGAGGCCGTCACCGTCAAAGTCGGCGCCGTCGTTGGCCGGCGTGCTGTCGGACAGGGGGCCAAAGTCGTCAGTGCCGACGGCGCAGTCGTCGCAGGTGTCGCTGTCACTGTCGCCGCAGAGGTTGGGATCGGTGGGCGCCGGGTCGCTTCCGTCCGGGATGCCGTCGTTGTCGTCGTCGCCATCGCCGGTGTTGCAAACTCCATCAAGGTCCGCGTCGGCGCCGTCGTTCAGAGGATCGGGAGGTCCGCCGGTGACCGAACAGTCATCGCAGGCATCGCCGTCGCCGTCGCCGCAGATGTTGGCGTTGAGAGGCGCGGGATCGGTGCCGTCGGGAACGGTGTCGTTGTCATCGTCTGGATCACCCGCATCGCAGAGGCCGTCGGAGTCGAAATCCGCCCCGTCGTTCGACGTATTCAGGGAGCCGGAGGAGCAGTCGTCGCAGGTGTCGCTGTCGATGTCGCTGCAGACATTCGGATTGTTGTCGTCGGAATCGGCGGGATCGATGGCTCCGTCGTTGTCATCGTCGGGATCGCCGGCGTCGCAGAGGCCGTCGGCGTCGAAGTCGGCCCCGTCGTTGGCGGGGCTGTAGGCTCCGCTCGAACAATCGTCGCAGGTGTCGGTGTCGGTGTCGCTGCAGACGTTCGGGTTGAAGTCATTGGAGTCATTCGCGTCCAGGGCGCCGTCGTTGTCGTCGTCCGGGTCCCCCGCGTTGCACAACCCGTCGGCGTCGAAGTCGGATCCGTCGTTGGCGGGATTCGGCGGGCCGCCGGTCACCGCGCAATCGTCGCAGGAGTCGGCGTCACCGTCGCCGCAGATGTTGGCGTTGAGCGGTGCCGGATCGGAGGCGTCCGGAACGGTGTCGTTGTCGTCGTCCGGGTCCCCCGCGTTGCAAAGGCCGTCCGCATCGAAATCGGGCCCATCATTGGCGGGGGTGTTGTCCGGGGCGATGCCGAAGCCGTCCGTCCCCACCGCGCAGTCGTCACAGGTGTCGGTGTCCGCGTCCTGGCAGGAGTTGGGATTCAAGGGCGCGTTGTCGATCCCGTCCGGGATGCCGTCGTTGTCGTCGTCGGCATCGCCGGCGTCGCAGGCTCCGTCGCTGTCGGTGTCGAGACCGTCGTTGGACTGAACATTGTCGGGCAAGGGCCCCAAGTCGTCCGTGCCGATGGTGCAGTCGTCGCAGGTGTCGGCGTCACCGTCGCCGCAGATATTGGGATCGGCGGGTGATGGGTCGTTGATGTTCAGAACCCCATCACTGTCCGAATCCCCGTCGCAGGCGTCCCCAAGGCCGTCCGTATCCAGATCGGCTTGGTCGAAGTTGTCGATCAAGGTGCAGTTGTCGCAGGCATCCCCCCGGCCGTCACCGGCCCGCTCCATGGCAATCTCGGTCGCGTGAACGTAGGAACTGCTCAGGTTCTTCGTTTCGTTTTGGAGGAATCTCCAACTGTACACCTGGAAGGCGGCGCCGTTCGCAACGGTGAATTCGGCCCAGACGCCCATGTTGATCGGTCCGTTGACGCCGTACAAACTCCCGTCCACGACGTGCAAGGTCTTGAAGTGGGAGTCCAGGGTGCAGTTGACGGTCGCGTCGGGAACGCCCCCGGGCGTGAAGCCGGGATTACATCCCTGAAAGAGCCAGGTGTAGGGGTTGTAGCCCTCGCTACACCAGCCCCCGGCCTGTGAGCAATTGTTGTAGATCTTGTATTTATTGATCACCTTGGCGTTCCCGGCCCCGAAATCCCGCGTGAGCCGGGCGTTTGTGTCGCCGAAGATGCTTCCCCAACCGTTGATGACGGTGCCCGCATCCGGGCCATCCGCCGTCGATTCCCCGTCGAAGGCCATAACAGGCAAATTGTCCGCAGTGTAGGTGCTGGAAGCCGTCGCCGTCCCTCCGCTGACGGAGAGCAGGCCCAGATTGACCCCTCCGCTGCCGGTCTCGCTGTCCGTCTGGGCCGGGTTGAAAACCAGAGGGCAGTTGTCGTTGCAGTCAAAGTCGCCGTCCGCATCCGTATCCGCGTCCGGTACGCCGCAACCGCAAACCCCCTCGGAGGCCTTGCTCGGGTCGCCGTCGCAACGATCCCCGGCGTCGCAGAATCCGTCGCCATCGACGTCCGGTCCGTCGTTGTTCGGGAAATTGTCGGGATTGGGGCCCAGGTTATCGGAGCCGACCGCGCAATCGTCACAGGTGTCCGCATCCGAGTCGCCGCAGATGTCGGGGTTCGCGTCGTTGGGATCGGTCGCGTCAATGACCCCGTCGTTATCGTCGTCCGGATCACCGGCGTTGCACAGGCCGTCGGCGTCAAAGTCGGCCCCGTCGTTGGCCGGAGCGGGCGGTCCGCCCGTGACGGCGCAGTCGTCGCAGGTGTCCGAGTCCGTGTCGCCGCAGACGAAGTCATTGGTGGGATTGGGATCCGACCCATCGGGAACGCCGTCGTTATCGTCGTCCGGGTCGCAAGTATCGCCGATGCCATCGCCGATCGGTGAAAAGAGCGACCACTCGGTGACGGCGACATAATCGTTCGAGATCGTTGACGCGTTCTGTTCGATTAGGATGCGGTAAATCCGGTAGGGGAGGACGTTGTAGAAGGTGAATTCGTTCGCTACATTCTGGGTGATCAGAGCGTCGAAGGAAAAATAGCCATGCCGATGAAGCTCGACGAAGTTTGTCCCGTCATTGGACCCATAGATCTTCCACTTGCCCGGCCTGTAATTCGCCGACCCGTAGCCGGATGCTTGGCTACTGGACTGCCAAATTTGATAGCGGTTGACCACTTTTTCATTGCCCGCCCCGAAATCGATCTGGAGCCAGGCCGGTTGAATCGACAAGAATGCCAGACTCGAATTGCCCCAGCCGCTCGTCGTCGTGTTCCCGTCAAAGACCAGCATGGGCGGCGATCCGCTGTACGAGCTGTTGGCCGTCACGACGGCCCCCGCCGGAGGTCCCAACGCGATGTTCTGCAGCGACTCGCTGTCCTGCTGGAGCGGATTCGAGACGGCCGGACAGTTGTCGCAGACGTCGCCGGCTCCGTCGCCGTCGCTGGCGTCCTCCTGGCCTGGATTGGGATCGGTGGGGCAGTTGTCCTGGCAATCGAGGAAGGTATCGCCGTCGGTATCGACGTCCGGGAAGAAGCAGCCGCAGACGCCCAATGCCGACTTGGCCGGGTCGGTGGGACAGGCGTCGCCCGCGTCGCAAGATCCGTCCAGGTCGCCGTCGGTCCCGTCGTTGGCCGCGTCGGGCGGGCCGGCCGAGATCGCGCAGTCGTCGCAGGTGTCCGAATCCCCGTCGCCGCAGACAAAGGAATTGTTGGGGGCGGGATCCGAGACGTCGGGAACGGTGTCGTTGTCGTCGTCCGGATCGCAGACGTCGCCGATTCCGTCGCCGATCTTTGAGAAGAATGTCAGTTCCGTGATGGCGGTCCACGTGGTCGAACCCGTGCTCGTGCTGACTAGGATCTGATAATACCGATAGGGCGTCGAGTTGGAGAACGTGAACTCCTTCGTGACGTTCTGGACGAGAGCCCCATCCGCCACGACATGAAGGTCATTCCAGGACGTCCCGTCGTTCGACCCCTGTATCTTCCAGGTCTTCGGCGTATAGATGGATGTGAACCCCCCCGCTTGGGTGCTGCTTTTAAGGATTTGGTAACGGTCGATGACCCGCCCATTGCCGGATCCGAAGTCGATCTGGAGCCAAGCCGGTTGAGTCGATAACGGGGGTGAACCGGAATTGGCCCAGCCGCTCGTCGTCGTATTCCCGTCAAAGGCCCTATAGGGTTCTGATTGGCTGTAAGAGCTGCTGGCCGAAGAGGTGGGCGGCGGAGGAGGCCCCTGGGGCGAGACGATCAGCGATTGTTCGCTGTCTTCCTGACCCGGATTGGCGACGGCGGGACAGTTGTCAGTGCCGTCGTTGAAGCCGTCAGCATCGGTGTCGGGGTTGAGGGGATCGGTCCCGGCGGCGATCTCAGCGCCGTCGTTCATGCCGTCGTTGTCGGTGTCCGGATCAAGCGGGTCCGTGCCGGCCGTCCCCTCGTCGACGTCCGAGAGACCGTCACCGTCGTCGTCCAGGTCGCAGTCGTCGCCCTCGCCGTCGCCGTCGGTGTCGGTCTGGAGGGGATTGGCGTCTATGGGACAGTTGTCGCAGGCATCGGCCACGCCATCACCGTCGAAATCTTCCTGGCCCGGGTTGTAGTCGTTCGGGCAGTTGTCGACCGTGTCGAGGATGCCGTCCCAATCGTCGTCGTCTTTGCAAATGCCGTTTGAGCCCGCCAGGGAGATCGCCTGAACCTCTGCCGGCGTCAGGGCGCGGCTGAAGAACTGCACCTCGTCGATCCGGCCGTTAAAGTAGTCGTTGAACCCGGTAAAACCCGATTGGCCTATCTGGAAGATGCGCGCCGTCGCGGAGGCGGGGTTGACCGTGATCGGCTCGCTGTACTGGAGCGCGCCGTTGCGATAGACGCGATAGGAGGCGCCGTCGTCGACGATCGCGTAATGGGTCCAGGTGTTGGCCGGGGCGTTAAAGTTGAACTCCGCAGGCGTGATCAGCTGAGACGACAGCCCGTTGCCAAAATTGATCCCTGAATCATAGTTGGCAAAGGGGTTGAGCGCATTGGCAGACCCGCTGCCCGCAAAACCCCAGGTCGGGCGATCGGCGACCGGTCCGGGATTGACCCAGAAATCGAGGGTGAAGGTCGGATGAATGAGATCCGCGACTGGCAAGGGCTGCGTCTGAATGTAATCCGAGGTCGTTGCACTCAAACTAAAGGCCCCGTTCACAAACCCGCTTGGATTGATCGTCGCGCTCCCTTGGAAAGTACCGTCATAGCCGGAGACCATATCGCTGGCATCCGTATCGGCCGTCCACCACGTGACGAAATCAGGCGCTAGGTCGGCGCCGCCAAGCGAGATATCAAAAGGAAGACAGGCCGCGTCCGGACAGCCAGCGGCGTTGACGGCCGAGGCGGGGGGGCTGGCGGGACAGGCGTCGCCCGCATTGAGGACCCCGTCTTCGTCGCAGTCGGCGGGGGTCGTGCAACATGCCGGGTCGGCCACACAATCGCTGTCATCGCAATCAATAAATGTGTCCCCATCGTCATCGATGGCGTTCGTGCAATCCTCCGTGACCTGAGCCGCCGCCTCCGGCGTCCCGACCGACGACGCGACCTCATGCTTCCCTGTTGAGCGCGAATCCTGTCTGGTCACGAAGTTGGGCACCCGGGAGGGGATGGGCCAGAGGACCATCTGGATGGCCACGATGATCCTCACGGCGATCAGAATTCTTCGGTGGAGAGTCTGACTTTTCGGGAGCAGCCGGCGCAACCGGTGGACCGCCTTGCGGAGATTCGAGCGGATGATCGGGTCCATGGCTTCCCCCCTTTGTCAACCCGCAAGGCCCGGAGGCGATGATTGGAAAAGGGCGGCGGCGGAAAGGGAGGGATCCACCCGCTTGAGTCCTTTGGCAACCCCGCTAAGTTCAAGAGTGAGCGGCGGTGGGTCTCCCACCACGACGAAAGGTGAACCCCCGGCCTAACAGATGGGGGTTCGGGGGAGAGCGGTATCGCCCCCGACTCTTAAACTCCGGTGGCTTTGCGTCCCCGCCTCGCGACGGGTTTGCCGTTTCATGGACTGAACTGGGTGAAATGATATGTTTATCGTCGTATCAAAGCAATAAGTTTATGATTTATTGTCTGTAAAACTAATTAAAATAAGTGACTTAAAGTGAAACAACTGCATAGCGCATGCCAAAGCGATTAGGGGGCAAAACCTTCGATCAACACCCTCTCGTGTTCTTTGGATGCCATGGCTTGAGAAAGGTCCTCAGAAAAATTGATAATTATTCCGGCCCTTTTCCTTGGCGCGGTAGAGCGCCACGTCCACGTTTTTCACGAGGGTCTTGATCTCTCCCCCGTCCCGTGGAAACAGGGCGATCCCCATGCTCGTGGTGACCGTTCTCGACGCGCGCCCGAGACGTATGGGCGATTTGAGGGCTTCGAAAATCCGGTCGGCAATGGCCTTGATGTTATCGGGCGTCCGGATCTGGGGAAGAAGCAGGATGAACTCATCCCCCCCCAGACGCGCGACGGTGTCGCCCTCGCGCAGGTGGCCGCGGAGCCTTCTCGCCACTTCACGAAGGACCTTGTCGCCGGCCGCATGTCCCAGCGTGTCATTGATGGACTTGAAGTTGTCCAGGTCGATCAATATGACCGCGACGAGGTCACCACTCCGGCGCGCGTTGGCCAGAGTGACTCCGAGCCGGTCTTCAAACAACAGCCGGTTTGGGAGCTCGGTCAGGCCGTCGTGATACGCCATGAAATGTAGTTTTTGTTCCGCGCGCTTTCTTTCGGTGACGTCGGTGGCCACGCCCGTCGCGCCGGTCACCTTCCCGCGCTCATCCTTGACGGGCGCGTAATAGAACTCATAGATCCGTCCCGTTCCGGGTCCCGCCTTGACCTCGACGCTCTCCTCCAGGGTCTCCCCGGCCAAGACCCGCTGGACGATGCGGCGGATCTGCGGATCATCCTGATAGAGATCGAAGATGGACTGGCCGACTAATTGGCCGGGTTCGAGACCCGCCCCTTCCAGCCCTTTGCCATCCACCAGGGTAAAGACTCCGCGGGCGTCCGTGGCGAAGAGGATGATGGGGGCGTTGGCGGCGATCAACCGGTAGCGTTCCTCCGCGCGACGCAGCAATTCCTGGGCCTTCTTCCGCGCACTGATATCCCGGATGATCCCCGTGAAAAGGTGACGGCCCTTCCTCCGGAATTCGCCGAATGAAATTTCCACCGGAAACTCGCGTCCGTTCTTATGGCAGGCCGTGAATTCCGCCGAATCCCAGTTGAGGGTCCGCTTCGCCGTCTTTAGATAGCGTCCGACGGCGGCCAAATGGCGGGAGCGCATGGACGGCGGCATGATCATCGTGATGGGTTGGCCGATCATGGCGTTCCGGGCATGGCCGAACATTTTCTGGCAGATCCGGTTGACGTAGACCATGAGGCTCTTCTCGTCGATCGTGATGATGGCGTCGGAGGCGCTTTCAGCGATGATTCCGTAGCGCTCCTGGGTTTCCCGGAGCAAATCTTCCGCCTTCCGCCCCCCGGCCGACTCCAGGGCAAGCGCGATCAGGTCCGCAATGGAAGCGGCAAAGTCCTGTTCTTCGAAGGACCATTTTCTCTTGGGCCCGGTGTGTTCGTGGCAGACAATACCGACAACCCGCCCGCGCCGGTGGATGGGAACGTCCATCATCGAGGTGATCTTGAAAGGTTCGAGGTAGTCTTTCGTGAATTCGCGCGTCTTGGGGTCGGTTCGCGCATCGTCGGCGGCGATCGTCCTCTTTTTTTGAAGGGCTCGGAAGTAGCTCGGATAGTCGCTTGCCTGGAGCCTCGCGCCCCGGGTGTAAATGCGGGACGAGCGCATGTACAGAATCTCGCAGACGATCTCTGACTTGTCCTCGTTAAAGAGCCACACACTGACGCGCTCGACGCCGATCGTCCGGGCGTCCAAGGCCGTCACGTATCTGAGGTAGGCGTCGAGCCGGGAACTGTCGCTCTTTGCCAGTGAAAGGAGCACCTTTTGAAAACGGGCGGACGGAGAGGGGGCCGAGGCCCGAGGACGGCGAATCAAGGTGGGCATGGGAATGAACCTCAATCTATTATTACGATTCGCGGCGGTTGAACAAGACATTCGATCGGTGTAAGAAAAATCATGAAGCACGCCACGGCCTGGCTGTTCTTTTTTGTCCTAATTTTTCTCTCTGGAGGGACTGTTATGGCATTTTCGATCACAAGTCCGGCCTTCCAAGAGGGGGAGGGCGTACCCAAAAAACACACCTGCGACGGCGAAGATCTTTCGCCCCCGCTCCAGTGGGGCGGAGCGCCGGCCGGGACCAAGGCCTTCGCCCTGATCCTGGACGATCCGGACGCCCCGCCGGGCACGTGGGTGCACTGGGTCGTCTATGATATTCCGGCCTCCGCCAAGGGGTTGACGGAGGGTGTTCCCAAAAAGGAGACGTTACCGGATGGTTCCAAGCAAGGCTTGGCGTGGGGAGTCGAAAGCTTCAGCCGCGTCGGCTACTCCGGCCCGTGCCCCCCTCCGGGAAAACCGCACCGCTATGATTTCAAACTCTATGCGCTGGACGCGATGCTCGGCATTCCGCCCAAGTCGACCAAGTTCGACGTGGAGAAGGCGATGAAGGGGCATGTGCTCGCCGAGGCGCGGTTGATGGGGAAATTCGGGCGATGACGTCGATCCTGTTCGTTTGCGTCGGCAACGCCTGCCGGAGCCAGATGGCCGAGGGCTTCGCCCGGCATTACGGGCCGGAGGAGCTGGTCGTCTACAGCGCGGGCTCTGCCCCCGCGGGATTCGTCGCTCGCGCGGCGGTCGAGGGCATGAAGGAGAAGGGGATCGACATCTCCCGCCATTATTCCAAGGGCGTGGACGAATTGCCGCTCGGAGAGTTCGATGTCGTCGTGACGATGGGTTGCGGCGATTTCTGCCCCACGGTCAAGGCCGGAAGGAGGGTGGATTGGCAAATTCCCGACCCGATCGGGCGGGGGATCGAATTCTTCCGGCAGGTGCGGGACGATCTGGAAAGAAAGATTCTCGATCTGCTTCGGGAGATGCATTGACGAACGCAACCTTTTGAAGGATTCACCGAAGAGATCCTCATGAACCTTCCATCGCCCGTTCTCGCCAACTCCTTCACCCTTAGTTATTTCAACGCGTTTCAGATTGACGCCGGGTGCGGAGTCCTCACCGTTCCGAGGATATTGGAGATGGACGACGCCGATCATCTTTATCCTGTGATCGCGAGGGAGCCCTTTCGCGAACGGGATGCGGGGGAGATCGCCGAAGAGATCGAGGGGATTCATCGGCTTGTCCGCGACCGGTTCTTGCGCGCCGGGCCGAGTGGGCAGGGAAACAGGGCCACATTTGGCTCCTGGTCGGTTCGGCATCCTTCAAGGGATTTAGTCACGGCGGAAGGCTTGGGCGGCCGGTCGGTTAGGATTCGATCGGCGGAGCCGGACGTGACGATCGAGGTCGGCTACGCCCTCGACGTCAGGGTCGAACGCGACGTTCACCTTTCGGCCACTGTGACCCGGAGGGGGGGCGAGCCCCAGATCCGGTCCTCCTATTCCTTCGGATTTGGCGAGAAGACGTACGAAAGCCTTTTGCAATTTCTGGGGCTGGAGCGCCCGCCCGTTTGCCTGGAGTGGATGAGCCGGAAGGATCTCTGGCAGGCGATTCGAAAACGGCTGGCCTTGGACGGCGTCGAGACAAACGACTACGACGGGGATCATCTGGGGCTTTCCTGGAAGATGAGACACCCCGACGGGGAAATCTCGACGGGCCGGCTCTGGACCGACGATGGTTATCCCTCACTGGAGTTCTATCTGCCCTGGGGCCTCTCACCGCTCTTTCCGTCCTTCGTACCCCTTTGGGACGAGACCGTGCGCGAGATCCGCGGCCGTGGTGAAGCCCGCCGGGCGGCTCCTCTCCGGTTCCCGAACTCAACCGTGCCGGCGAATCTCTGAATTACCCGAACGTAAACGCATAGGCCGCGGCGCCGGGGTTCAGGAACTCGATCTCGATGACGTGCTCCTCGCCCTTGCCGCCTAGATTGATCAGTTCGTACATCCGCGGCTCGGTGATCATGAGGGTGCCGTTCTTCACGTCCGCGCCCGCCTGGGCCTGGGGAACGATCTGGCCGTCGATCTTGACGACGGCTTGGACGCCGCCCGCTGTCGCGGTCAGGACCAGATTCACTTTGACGGCATTGAAACGGAAATAGATTTTACCCGTGCCCTCGGCCAACACGATCCGGTCGCCCTCCGTGCGCCATTTGCCGTCGACCATCCACTCGTTCATTTCGATCGGCCGGCCGGATGTCACCAGCCGCTCGCGGCGCAGGAGGCCCAGATAGGTCTCCGGCGACTTGATCTGCGAGAAATCGACGTTGGGTTCAATCTTCGAGAGCGCGGGCATGGGAGCGGGTTTCGTTTCCGGAGTCGGCGCCGGTTTCTTGGCCTCCGCCGGCGGTTGCGTTTCCGCCGGGGCCGACGCGCGACGTCCTTTCTTGCCGCGACGGGACGGGGCGGGCTTTGTCTCCGGCGCCGGTTGGGACTCGGCTGGTTGCGTGGCCGGCTGGGATTCGGCGGGCTGCGACTCGGGTTTCGGAGCGGGAGCGTCCTTCTCCATCAAGAGCTTCTGGATCATTTTCTCGGATTCTTCGTACTCGCCCTCGCCCAGATGGATGTGCCGGATCTTGCCCGTCGCGTCGATGAAGTAATGGGCGGGCCAGACGTTGTTCTGATAGGCCGCCCAAGTGGCCATTTGATTGTCCAGGGCGACGGGGTAGGGGATGCCGAGCTTCTGGACGGCCTTCGCCACGTTGTTCGGGTCCTTCTCAAATTCGAACTCGGGGCTGTGGACGCCGACGATCACCAGACCCTTGTCCTTGTACTTTTTCTGCCAGTCCTTGAGGTAGGGGAGCGTGCGCAGGCAGTTGACACAGGAATAGGTCCAGAAATCGATCAAGACGACCTTGCCCTTGAGGGATTCCTTCGTCAGGGGGGCCGAGTTGATCCATTGGGCGATGCCCAGGAATTCGGGCATCTCGACCACGGCCTTTTTGGCCGGCGAAGTCTCAGCGGCCGGCGGTGTTGCCGGCGCGGTCTCGGTTGCGGGCGCCGCCGGAACGGGAGGAGGGGCCGGGATCGGCTGCATGAAATCCCCGGGCATGGCGGGAATCGCACCAGGCATCTCCGCAGGACTGGCGTCGGCCGCCGGAGGCATCATCATCGCCGGAGCCGGCTGCGATTCCGGGGCTTGAGGCTTCGTGACCGGCGGCATGATCGCGATGGGAGGGGCCCCGGGCGTCGTCGAGAACAAGAGAGAGGGCTGCGTTTCGCCCGGAGGCGGGAGCGGCAACGGCGTGAGCGTGTCCAGGGGGACGGAAAAGACGGTTTGAGGCCGCGTCTCGGGGGGCGTCGGCGACATCTGGGCCGAGGCCAGAGACGGCGCCATCAGAAGCGCGACAAACCAGGGACGCATGCGAAAAAAGGACGCGCGTCGGTTAGCGGGTGAATCGTCCAATCTTGAGATAATACCCTAAGTTAGCCTTGGAATCGAGGACGGGTTTGATCTGACCCGAACGAGAGGTGAGGACGGTCTGAACGCCCGGTCCGTGGCCCGCGAGGAAGGAATTTCCGTGGACGACAACGGCGATCGAGACCGCTCCCTTCTTGTAAGACCAGCCGAAATGGGCCTCGTGGTCGATGACGGCGACGAAGTCGCCGAAACATAGGCGTTCCAGCCCGTATTTTTGGATGACGGACGGATCGCCCGTCTGGATGTCGTAGTCGCCCTTGAAGGAGTCGTTGTGGCCCAGGCCCGATCCCATCAGCTCCGCGGGAACGGTGGCGACGACCGGAACGGCCAATTCCCTTTTCGAGGCGCGGACCGGTATCTTCTTGAGAACCTTCGGATCGAGGCCCGAAACGGAGATATCGGGATAATCGAGGAGTTTGAGACCCTGCCCCACGCCGCGGATGGAGATCTTGTCGTCGTAGGAGAGCTTTTCGAGGATGGAGGTTCCGAAATCGATGAGGACGTGCTCGACCCCGCCGTGGTGCCCGGTCACGACGCCCTTTTTGCCCTTGGCCGCGCCCGAGAGGATGACCGCCTCGTTGCCGATGCAGGAGTAGGCGTTGAAGCTCAAATTCGGATTGGCGGTGCGCCGGTCCGAAAAGCCGCCGGCGATACAGGACACGCCCGGCTCGACGTGATCGGCCTCGAAGCCAAAGACGGAATCGCCGACCTTCACGTTATAGGTGATGCCGCCGACGGAGGGGTACATCTTGCCGCGGCCCTCACGGGTGACCTCGAGGCCGAAGCAGAGCGGCGGGATCGGATTGCCCTGGAGGGCGAAGTGGACGAGTTGGGATTCGTTCGTTTTGAGCATCCGGATCTTTTATCACGAATTCACTGCGTTTTAAACCATTTGAAAGCGGCGGCGGCGTTGGCTTGGACGGATTTTTGGGGGTCGTTCATGCGTCGGCTGATGTGGACCGAGATCTCGTCGCGGATGACCTTCGGCCAACGGACGACCTTGGCGCGCATGATCCTTTCCACCGTTTCATCCTTCATGAGCCACCCCCATTCGATGCAGAACTGATTGGCGAGACGCTGCAGCGTGCGCTTTCGATCGGCCGGAACGAGCGAGGGGATGAGGTTCAAAAGCCCGGCCACGGCGGCGGCGCGGGGTTTTCGCTCCACGGCGTCCAAGACCTGCTCGAACGCGAGCATTTCCCGGTAGGATCGAAGTTGGGCAGGCGAGCGCGTGACGCCGTCCGAGGGAAGGTCCTTGCGGCGCTTCCAAAGGAGGATGCCTCCTCCGATGCCGGCGGCGATGAGGGTCCCCACCATCACGATCGCCTCCCAATGGTTCGCGGCAAATCCCCGGGAGGGCGCGGGTTCATCATGCGCCGGCTGGGCCTGGATGGCGCTCGAATAGGTGAGGAGAGGGGTGGTGACGGCCAACGCGGTCAGTGTCGGAAAAACGCGAGTCACATCGCCCTTCATTTCCGGCGGGCGACCAGCACGCCGTCGCGGAGGGGAATCAAGGTCGCGTCGAAGTTCTTGTCGGCGTACACGCGCTTGTTGTGGTCTTTGATGGCCTCGGTCCAACCGGGGCCGACGTCGTTTTTGACTTTTCTTTCCGCGACGCGTCCCGACCACAGCGTGTTGTCGCAGATGTAGAGCCCGCCCGGCCGAATCCTTTCCTTCGCCGCCTCCCAGGCCTGGGGATAGCCGTGCTTGTCGATGTCGTTGTAGACGATGTCGAACGTCCCGCTGGTTTGCATCAAGGAGGAGACGGCGTCCCCCACGAGAAATTCAACGCGGCCCCAGAAACCGGCCTCCGAAAGGTACTTTTCCGCGAGTTTTTTGTTTTTCGCGTCTCCGTCCGTGCACCAGATTTTCCCCTTCGGCCCGGCGGCCATGGAGAACCAGTAGGCGGAGTACCCGAACCCGCTTCCGAGCTCGAAGACCTTCTTGGCGCCGATCGCGAGCGCGAGCAAGTGGATCATCGCCCCGCAGAGGCGGTCGATGATCGGAAATTCGTTCCGGTGCCCGTAGGCCTCCATCTCGTTCAGGACCGCCTCGTCGTACTTGGCCGCGAGGCCTTCCAGATACTTCGTGATGGCGGGGTCGTTGACGGGGATCATGAAATCTCCTTATTGCTTTGAGTCTTTGAAACCAATAGGATTTTTAGATGCCCTCCCGTCAGGCAGCCGTTCAGAAAGCCCGAGAATATGGAATCGACGTATCTTTGTTGGAAGCAAACCTCCAAAGAACGCCCACGGAACGATTGATCCTTCACGAGAATTCCCTAAAGACCGCCGAACAATTGAGAGAAGCCGTTCAAAATGCCCACACCCAACGCCATCCTGAACCGCCTGCTCGAAAATGAAGTCGCGTTCGTTCTCGTCGGCGGCCTGGCCGCCGTCGCCTATGGCGTCTCGACGATGACTCAGGACATCGACGTCTGCGTCGATTTTGAACCCGATAATCTCGGAAAAATCCTCAAGGCTTTGGAGGGCATTCATCCCCGGGTGCGCGCCGGAGGCGGTTTGATTCCTCTCGAAGAGTACGAGCCGATGAGACTGGCCGAACTGGGCAACATCTATGTTCGAACGGACCTGGGAGAATTGGACCTGCTGGGGCGGGTCTCCGGAATCGGCGGGTATCAGGACGTCAAGGCGCGCGCGGTCTCGATCGAGCTCTTTGGCCGCTCCTGTCCCATCTTGAGCCTCGACGCCCTGATACAAGCCAAAGAAGCGATGGACCGTCGCAAAGACATGCAAGTGGCGCTCGAACTGCGCGCGATCCGGGAAAAGCTGCGGAATCCGGGGTGAAGGATGGATCAGAACTCCCGCCTCGTCTATTCCTCCAGCCCCGCGCTGAACCGGAAATGCCCCAAATGCAAGGAAGCCGTCTCGGAATGCGTCTGCGCGCCTGAGGCCGCGGTTCGTTCCGGCGGCATCACCGCCGTCCTCCGCATCGAAAAATCGGGGCGCAATGGTAAGACCGTCACGGTGATCGACCGGCTTCCGAAATCGGAAAACCTTCTCAAGGCGCTTTGCACGGAGCTGAAGAAGAAGTGCGGCTCGGGAGGGACGTATGTTCTGAGCGGGGCCGACGGCGTCATCGAGATTCAGGGCGACAAGCGCGAGATGATCCGGGGAGTGCTTTCGAAGAAGGGCATGACGGTCAAGGGCTAGCCGGCCGCCCGCTGGCGGGAGAGGAAGTCCCGAAGCGCCGCCGCGTTGTTCTTCTCCAACTCTTTGGAACCGAACACGAGCGTGACCGTCTCCTTCCGCGCCGCGTTTGAGAGAGGTTTCCAGGCCTCCGGATTCTTCAACAGCTCCTTTTCATAGCGCTTCTTGAACTCGGTCCACTTCTTCGGGTCGTGCGCGTACCACTGGCGCAGGCCATCGCTCGGCGCTGCGTCTTTGAGCCAGGCCTCGATCCTCAGTTTCTCCTTGGTGATTCCCCGCGGCCACAGGCGGTCCACCAGGAAGCGTTTGCCGTCTTTGGGGGACGGTTTGTCGTAGGCGCGTTTGATGAGGATCATGGAGATGCCTTCGGGTCAAGATTCGAGCTTCCTCGATGTGGATGTCCAACCATTTCCGTCGATTCGTAGCTCTGAAACTTATCCGTCGTGTGTTCCATCCCAAAACACCCCTCCGCGCTCCCCTTTTTTCTCCCTCCGTTCAGCTTACTACGCAAGGTGACCGTCGACCTCTAGTTCGAGTTGATGTCATCAAAGGCACCTTGTACGATTCCATTTCACTATGCCCTATACGGTTTCCTGCACATGCCCTCGGGCGATCAAGTTTGACGGTCTGTCCAAAGCAGACATGACGATCGAGCGTCCGCCTCACCTGATCATCGCCAAGGATTTGGTTCCATTCCGCCGTCTCAAAAAGGGAGGGGAACTTCTCAAATGCCCCCACTGCGGCCGCATGTTCCTGATCGAGGAGTCTCAGGGAACACGTCAGGATGTCCTTTCCGACGACTTAAAGCGGATCGAGCAATGGGAAAACGGATCTTATCATCCGACTCCGGAACAACGGCGCGTTCTGGCCGAGATCGGGGCGACTCCGCCGCACGTCTACGGCAGCGGCCGGGAGGTCATTTGCTTTCCTTGCGAAGGGCGATTGAAAGGAGACTCTCAGATCCGCAAACTCTTCCTCTCTTTCGGCAAGATCCCGCCTCTGGAATTGTGGCACGAGAAGAAGGCCTATCATCTCATCACGGACATAGAAGAAATCCGGCCATCGGACTTTGTCCTGCCGCGGGAGATCCGCTATGCGACGAGCCAGACCGACGAGATCAGCAACGGTTTTGCGCCGACGATTATCGTCGCTCCGAACGGCCGGGAATACCTTCTCAACGGGGTGAACGACTTTTTTTGGCGCGACGGCTTCAAAGGCTCCGAGATGCGTCTGGGGGACAACGGCAAAAGAACACTCCATGAGAAAAGCCACGGCATTCCCTATACCAAGAACAGTCTGATGCTGATCGACATCGTTGTAGGCGATTGGTCCGACGATTTGGAAAGACTGCGCATCAAAGCCTGAGACGGATGCCAGGGACGCCTTATTATGCACGTGAAGTTTCCTGGCCTGTCGATTTACAATCCCTCATCCGTTGTTAGGGCGAAATATAGGGAGGCCCCATGAAATTCATCTGTCTGGGATACATCGAAGAAAACAGGTTCGAGACGATGTCCGAAAAAGAGCGGAACTCCATGGTGGACGAGTGCTTCACCTATGACGACTTTCTGCGGAAGAACGGACACTTCGCCGGCGGGGAGGCCCTCCAAGGCCCCCGAACCGCCAAGACCTTGCGGTGGAAGGACGGCAAGGCGTCGGTCACCGACGGTCCGTATGCCCAAACGAAGGAGCAGATCGGCGGGATCTTGATCCTCGAGGCCAGGGACTTGGATCACGCCGTCCAGCTGATGTCGAAACACCCGGGCGTGAAGGCGGGCCCGTTCGAGATACGTCCAGCCGCGGAGTTGAATGTGATGGTCCACGAAAGCGAAAAACGGAGGTCGTTATGACGAAGGCCATACCGAACGGATACCACACGTTGACCCCGTCCTTCACGTTCAAGGACTGCAAGAAGGCGATCGATTTCTACAAAAAGGCCTTCAACGCGGAAGTCCTGGATAACATGCCGGGGCTGGACGGGACGGGCACCATGCATGCCACGCTGAAGATCGGGAATTCGATCCTGATGATGGGCGACGAAATGCCCGGCGGTAACTGCAAGAGCGCCGAGAGCCTTGGGCATTCGCCCATCACGCTCTACCTCTACGTCCCGGACGCGGACTCGGCGTTCCAGCAGGCCGTCAGCGCCGGCGGCGAGGTGGCCATGCCGGTGGCCGATATGTTCTGGGGCGACCGTTCGGGAACGGTCAAGGACCCGTTCGGATATGTGTGGATGATAGCCACGCACAAGAAGGACCTGACGAAGGATCAGATCCAGCAGGGGGCCAAGGCCTTTTTCGAGCAGATGTCGAAGAAATGACCGAACTGAAGAAATCGGAACGGCTCATTCTTGCACCGCGTTGGAGCCGCCTCCGATATTATGGTTGAGATTTATCCCGGCAAAGGTAGAAGCACCCAAAAAAGGAGCCCCCCTATGCACACGGTGTACAAGCGCGTCCTTCCCATCCTTCTCCTCGCCCTTTTGACCGCGGCCTGCGGAAAAAAATCCGCCCCGGCGCCCGCATCCGACGCGACCGCGAACGCCCCTGCGGTCGTGACGGCCGAGGCCCCCGCCCCGGCGGCAACCTCGCGGGACGGTTCCTGGGAGGGCAGCAGCGGCCCGGACCTGCCGATCAGCTTCACGGTGGAGGGCGACCAGGTGACCAGCTTGAGCGCGAGCTACGCCGGGCACCAGGATTCCTGCTCCTTCAACGGCAGCGTCAACAGCGAAGGTCCCGCGAAGATCGACGGCAAGTCCTTCACGGCCAAAGGCAAGTACGGCGACGGCTCGGTCGAATTCACGGCCGCCGGCACCTTCACCTCCATGTCCGACGCCTCGGGGACCTTGGTGTGGAAGGGCAAGTCCGGCGTTTGCGGGGACTTCAATCTGGAATACAAATGGACGGCGAAGAAGTCCGTCGAATAAAAGGGAATCATCGCCGGCGCCGCTGCTCTCACACAGGCCCAGGACCTTCAGGGGCTTGAAAAGTTGCTTCGGGGGGAGTGATTCATTCTGTCGCGTGTTCAATAAGTTTGCATCGGCTTTCCTCGAAGGTTCATTTTTTCAACTTAGTTCTCTCTATTCCCGCAACGTTCCTCTAAGAGTTCGCGAGACTTTGGCATCATTTGTTCATGACGCACTCGGCTTCATCCATTCCCGGTCTCACCAGCCTTTTTTCGACCTCCACGAGCCTTCTTGCGGCCGGGCGGCCCGTCGCCGATGTGATGCATCACATCGAACAGGCTGTGAACACGCTGCGGGAGGATCCGGATTATCAGCCCTATCGGGCCATTCTTCAGGGGCTCGATGACGTCACGAAAGGCGCGCCGTCCTCGAGCGCTGAACTCGCGGAAGATCTGTATCAATTGAGCACGGCGCTCGAGTTTGTCACGCACGACGCCAGGACGCGAACCGATCTGAGACTCTCCATCATGGGCCTGACGCGCCTGATTCAAATGGGGTGCGCCGGCCCGAAGCCTGCCGGCGGGCTGTTCGCGAGGGGGGCTGCCGGGGACATCATCGGGGAAAATCGTTGGCGAACGCTGGCGGCGCTGACGGGCGGGGTTTATCATGACGTGAAAGGAATCATAAGCGCTCTGGAGATCATAACTCCGCTCTGGATCGAGGAGGCCCAACTGATTGCCGAGCGCCCCGCCTCCGAACACGATCGAAGCCAATTGAACGCGCACTTGGAGAAGCTTCAGGGAAAGTGTGCCAGGTTGCACAGACTCTTGGCGCCTATTCAACTGGCCCTTTATCTTTCCGGGACCAGCATGATGCGACGCGAGTTGATCAACGAACCCTTCCGGAACGGCGACATGGACCGCTTGGCACGGGCGCTTGATTCACTTCAGAACCGTCTGAAGAGGGCCTCGGACATCGTCGGCCGGCTCGCCGAGTTGGAATCCAAGTGGGAAAATATGATCAGCCAAATCGCGGGCTGGAGGAGGATGCTGGAAAACAGCGTCGATCTCCTGAAAAGCCTCGTTCTCATCCATGCCGGATCAGGGGACCGATTGAGGATTCCGGTTTCGCTTCACGACAGTCTCGATCCGGCGATGTTGCGGAGCGTTCTGGGGAAGCGCATTGAATTGACGATTCACCTGGAGCCCGATCCCGGCTTGGTGACGGGTCCGGCCTGTCATATCCAACAAGTACTCTATAATTTGGTCGTCAACGCCCGGGAGGCCACGATCGGCCCTGGAACCGTGATCATCTCGACGCAAAGAACGTTCCTCAAGGAGAGTCGGCCTCATGCCCGACCGGGCGAATACATGGTGCTCTCCGTTCAGGACACGGGGAGCGGCATTCCCAAGAACCTACTCCCGGACATCTTTAAGCCCGGCGTTAGCGGCAAAGGGTCTTCGGGCTTGGGTCTGTCTGTGATTCAGGAGATCGTTCAAGGTCTGGGGGGATTCATTGAAGTGCAATCCTCGACGAAGAATCCTCGCGGGACGAGGTTCTCCGTCTATTTCCCGATTTAGAGCCATGGGGACACAGAAGTCGTCTTATTTCTCGTCCTGGGGTTTCGGCATCTTGGGGGACGCCGGGGGGGGCATGGGGTGGTCCATCGGCATGTCGATCGGAGGATGCTGCCAGTTGGAGGGCATGTGAGGCATGGAGCGTTCCTCCTCATGACAGCAGCGCTTGAACGAGAGGGTCGCGATGCAGACGATGGAGAGCAGGGCGGCGAGGACGACGAATCCCCCGACGATTTTTCCCGTCTTCTTGCAGAAGAAATCGGTGGAGGCGGCCTTGTTGATCAACAAGACCCCCGAGACGAGGGCGATCAGCTGAAGGGCGAGGGCGATGTGGGTTTGGAACGGCTCCGGCGACGCTCCCATGGAATGCATCATAGAATCTCCTTGATGAGGCGCTTCGTAACACGCCGGTTCCGGCAAGTCGAGACGTATCAATCGCGCAGGAGGGCGGCGGCGTGCGCGACGGTCTTGGGCATGCTGACGCCGCCCAGGTAGTTGCCGGCGAGCTTGAGCGCCGGGAGGCGCGAGAGACGGTCCTGGATCGACCGGAGGAGTTTTCCGTAACCCAGGACGTATTGGGGGATTGCCCGCGGATGGCGCCGCACATGAAGGACCGCGGGGGGGCGGGAGAGGGAGAAGAGATCCTTCACCTCGCCGGAAACGACGGACCGGATGACGGCTTCCTCGGCATCGACGATCCCCCGATCGCGCACTCCACCCGCGTAGACCGTCAGGTAGTGATGGTCTTTGTCGCCGAACAGGGAGGGGAAGACGCTGGAATTCCACAGGACGCCTAGGATCCGCCTCCTTTCCGCGGAGGGGATGAGGACGCCAAAGCCCTCAAAACGGAAGGACTCGGACCGGGGCACCCGAAGGTGAACGGTCACGACGGGCGCATAATCGATCCGCGAGAGGTCGACGGCGAGATCCGGGAAATTCTTCTTCAAAACGGCGGCCGCCGCGTAGGCGGGCAACGTCAGATAGGCCGTCCCGGCCTCATAGACGCCGCGGTTCGTGATGATCTTGATCCCCGCGTGATCCGCGGCCACTTCGAGGATCTCCTCGCCGAGGCGCAGCCGTCCGGCGCCGAGCCGTTCCCGGGCGCGATGAAAGAGGGATTCCAACCCCTGCTTCAATTCGTACGATTTAGGGACGGCCTTGGCGGTCTTCCTCTGCGCCAGAAGATGGCGGATCAGGGAGCCGGATTGGGCCTCCGCGGCGGCCATCGTCGGCATGGCCTCCGGAAGCGAAAGTTGGGCGGCGTCCCCGGCGTAAATCCCGGAGACGAAAGGATCGGCGAAAGAGTCCGCCGCCTCCGGTCCGAAGTGGCGTGAGAAAAAATCCCGGACGGACTCCTCCTCGATCGTCTTCTTGGGGACGTAGAACGCCTCCAAGATCAACCGGAGGCGTCCGCGGAACGAGAGGGCGCGTGTCGTCAGGATCTCCTGGGGTTTTCCCGGCAGGCGGACCAGCCGTCCCCCCTTGACGATGTAACGGTTCCGGGCGACGGGGTCCGCCTCCAAAACCTCTTCCTTCAATCCCAGCGTCTCCACCAGCCGGAGGATCTCGTCGGTCTGGTCCGTGAAGGAGTTGGGACCGAACTCGAAACAGGCCTCGCCGGTCAGAAGTGTTTCAACCTTTCCGCCCAGCCGGTTTGAGGACTCGATCAGGAGAAAGTCCTCGTTCCTTTCCCGCAAAAGGGCGCCGACGGTCGTCCCCGCCAGCCCCCCTCCGACCACCAGTTTGTTGACGCGCATCGGTCTTTCTCCGCTCAAGGCAGACACCCCGGCACGGGGGAACACACGGTGGCATGACGAGGATCAGTTTGACAATGGAAGCCTGGATCGGATGAGATGAGCTATGATAATGAATTTCAATTTCATGGTGGTGCGGTGATGAACCCAAGCCGTCAGGAAAACCCGTTTAAAATCGCATTGTTCGGGAATCCGAACGTCGGGAAGAGCGTCATATTCGGGTTCCTGACCGGCCGTTACGTCAGCGTTTCGAACTATCCGGGGACCACGGTCGAAATCTCCCACGGGCATACCACCGTCGAAGGCCGGAGGATCGACGTCATGGACACGCCCGGCATCAACTCCCTCGTCCCCATGTCGGAGGACGAAAGGGTTTCCCGCGACATCCTTCTGACGGAGACGATCGACGCCGTCGTCCAGGTCGCCGACGCGAAGAATATCCGACGCACATTGCTCCTCTCCCTGCAGCTCGCCGAAATGGGCATCCCCCTTCTCCTGGATCTCAATATGGAGGACGAACTGGAGGCCCGGGGGGTTTCGATCGACAAGGAGAGGCTGTCGTCCCTTCTCGGGGTTCCGGTTCTCGGCACGGTGGCGATCAGGAAAAAGGGGCTGCGCGAGCTCAAGAAACGGATGCTCTCTCCCGGGGCGCCGCACGTTTCACTGACCTATTCCGCCCCGATCGAGTCGGCCGCCCGGGAGATCGAAGGGCTTCTGCCCGCGTCGTCCATCTCGCGGCGCTCGATCGCCTTGATGATCCTTTCGGGGGATCAGACGCTCGCGGCGTGGCTTCACGAGCATCTCGCCCCCGAAGCCGTGGAGGCCGTCGAAGCGATCCGCCGCGGCCTTGCCGAACGGTTTTCGGAGCCGGTCGCGTATCTGATCAACAAACAAAGGCTCTCAAGGGCCGAGGAGATCCTTCGCGAGGTCGCCGAGAACAATCCGCGTCCGGGGAGGGGATGGGCCGAGCGTCTCGGGCGTTTCTCCATGCATCCCGTTTGGGGGATCTTCGTCATGGCGGCCGTGCTGGTCGCCCTCTACGAATTCGTCGGTCGGTTCGGGGCCCAAACGGCGGTCGGATGGCTCGAGAAGGACCTTTTCGGCAACGTCATCAATCCGCTCGCGGAGAGGTTTTTCTCCAAAATTCTGTCCTTTTCGCCGTTGCTGCGGGACCTCGTCGTGGGCCCCTATGGCCTGATCACGATGGCCCTGACCTATGCCCTCGCCATCATCCTGCCGATCGTCACCACGTTCTTTCTCTTTTTCAGTCTCCTGGAGGATTCGGGATACCTGCCGAGGCTCGCCGTGATGTTGAACCGGATCTTCCGGTTCATGGGATTGAACGGAAAGGCGGTGGTCCCGATGGTCCTGGGGCTGGGCTGCGATACGATGGCGACGATGGCGGCGCGAATCATGGAGACCAAGAAGGAAAAGATCATCCTGACCCTCTTGCTGGCGCTGGGGGTCCCTTGTTCCGCCCAATTGGGCATCATTCTGGGGATGCTGGGCTCCCTTCCGGCGTGGGCCAGCCTCGTCTGGATGGGCGTGGTCGGCGGAAGCCTCGTGATGGTCGGATTCCTCTCCTCGAAAATCCTCCCGGGCCGGCGTTCCGACTTTCTCGTGGAGGTCCCGCCGATCCGCGTGCCGACCCTGATCAACATCGTGACCAAGACCGTGGCGCGGCTGGAGTGGTACCTGAAGGAGGTCGTCCCGTTGTTCATCCTGGGGACCTTCTGCCTCTTCGTCCTGGACAAGTCGGGGACCCTGCCCCGGATCCAGGAACTGGCGAACCCCCTCGTCGTCAGGATCCTGGGCCTCCCGCCGGAGGCGACCGAGGCCTTTCTGATCGGCTTCCTACGGCGCGACTACGGAGCGACCCATTTTTTCGACATGTACACCCATGGCCGGCTTGACGTGACGCAGACCTTGGTTTCGCTCATCGTCATCACCCTTTTCGTCCCTTGCCTGGCGAACATGCTGATGATCGTCAAGGAAAGGGGGGCCAAGGCCGCCGCCGCCATCGTCGGTTTCATCTACCCCTTCGCCTTTCTCGCGGGCGGGGTGGTGAATTGGGTCGTGAGGATGTCCCTATGAAATGTCCTCTCTGCCAGTACGAATTTGCGGCATCGGATCGAAACGCCTGCGCCGGCTGCGGATTGTTCAAAGGGTGCGCCCTCGTCAAGTGCCCGAAGTGCGGCTACGAGTTCGTGGGGAGTTCCCGCATCGTGGATTTTTTCAGCCGCGTCGTCGGGGGGGTGAAGGCGAAACTGGGAAGGAGAGCGCAACGATGAGACCTCAAGAAATGGACGAGCTTCTCGAACGCGTCTGGACGGAGAGGGAGAAGGGGAGGGACGCCCGCGAGGACGTTCTGACCGCCTTGCCGGCCGGGGAGGGCGATTGCTGGCTGAA
>DATIGE010000057.1 GCA_035454885.1 bacterium | reverse complement strand
GCATAAGCGACGGTATCGGTGGCATCCAGTTGAGTGGAGCCCTCGACAGGGGGCTTCGGAGCCGAATTGTCGATCGTGCCCCCGGCGTCCGTCTCGGGATCAGACTGGGGCATCTCGGAGGGCGAGGGGTTTCCGTCCGCGGCGAGTTTCCGGTTCAGCTCGTCGATGTTCGCCTCGAGCTCCTTGATCTTGGCCAGGGTCTCGTCGTTGTTGTCGGCGGCCGGTACGACTTCGCTCGAATCCTGCGCCGCCGAAGTCCCGCCGATCGACGACGGATCGGGATGGATCTCGTAGGTCGTGTTGCCGCAGCCGGCGAACCCGGCGGCGGTCATGGCCGCAAAGGCGACCAAAAGATATTTGGATGTAGGTAACATTGAATTTCCCCCTGCAGACTATTGAAGCAAACGGAATGCCAGAAATATTATATTGAAATTATTAAGAAAACGTAAATCAGGCTATTCAGAATGCACAAATTATTCAATCAAATGACACAAGTGTTCATGCACAGTTGAGCCATCGGTTTTTCACTTTCCTCCCAGCGAGCTGGGGAGGCTGAGAGACCCATTGGCGGTATCGACCGTCTTCCATTGATCCGATGATGGCGCATTCTGAGGGACCACCTGCGGTTGCGTTCCGAGATTCAACAGGCTGGAGGGGACGGCCAAAGTCGGTCCATTATTGGGTGTATCGACCGTCTTCCACGGAGTCGATGAGCCTGATCCGGAAGTTTTAGACAAATCATCGGCCTGGGTGACGACGAGGTCGCCATTGGCATTGAGGGAAGCCTGCGATCTGGCCTTGCCGCTCGTGTCGACGCCGGGCTGGCTGGACCAGGTGTTCGAGACGGAGGCGCTCGTCGGTTTGGTGGGTGTCGGCATCGGCGTCGGGGTCTGCACCTTCGTGGGCGAGCCGGAGGCGCTGTTGACGGGGGTCGTGACGGGCGCAACGGCCGTGGTCGGGGCCGCCGAGGCCTGGCTCTGAACCTTGGGGACGCCCCCCCCTGTCGCTGCGGAACCTCCCCCCGGAATCGGGTCGGCCGCCGTGGCATCCTTCTTTTTGCCTAATTGGGAAAGAAGGGCCCCGCCCGCCACTCCCAGTGCCAGTCCGCCGGCGCCCGCCGCGACGGCCGGTCCGGCCGAGGATCCCTGAGTGCTCTGATGTTGCGCGCCGCCTTGCAAAGGTCTTTGCATCATGAGGCCGACCAGCTGATTCATCATCGCGGCGCCCTGGGCGCCGCCACCGTTCCCGGCCTGCAGGACGTAGGCCCCGACGTCGCCGCCGGCCATGCCGAGGGACATCTGGACTCGATTCAGGACGGGATCTTCATCGAAGGCCGCGACGTGAGACAGTGAATGTTCGATTTTCATAGGATTTCCCTTGATGGACCCGCGATCAGATCTTCCAGCAGGTGTTGGTGAACGTGAACATCGAGTAGGAGCAGTCCCATCCCGGTTGGATCACGCAGTTGTAGCAGCCGTCGTTCGGGTCGTCGTTCTTGTCGTCGCACTGCTCGCCGTCGATCGTCTCGAGGACGCCGTCGCCGCATTCGAAGTTGAACCGCGTGCAGGTGCTCTTGGTCTCGAAGAGGAGAGGCTGGCAATTCCATCCGTTGTCGACCCTGCAGCGGTAGCAGCCGTCGTCGGGAGCCGTATTTCCGTCGTCGCAGGCCTCGCCGGCGTCGACCTTGCCGTCTCCGCAAGGATCGGCGGCCGGGACATCGGCGCCGGATAAGGGAATCGAAGACCACGGGGCGTAGGCGACGGTGTCGGAGGGTTTGAGCGGGGGCATCGGCTTGTCCGCGGGGGCCTTGAAGGTCTTCTCATCCTTCGTCCACGTCCCGTCCTCGGCCTGGCCGACGAGCACGTACTTGGCCGACTTCTCGTGGATGCGGGTGTAGAACGTGCCGCTCTCTCCGGAGAGGTTGATCCGGTAGAACAGGCCGGGCGCTTCCAGGGCGAAATAATCCATGCAATTGCCGTCGAGGTCCTTGCAGACCTCGCCGGAGAGCAGGCTTTGATACTTGAGATAATTTGCGCTTCCCTTGTTGAGGTCGTAACCCGAGGGATCGATCACGAGACCGCCGTCGCAGTCGGAATCGCCCGAGAAGGGGCCGTAGATGTAGAGTTGCTGGACGTCCCCTCCTCCGGTGCGGCTGTAGCTGATCTGGATCAAGCCCTCTTTCTTCTCATACAGGGTCTTGCTGCCGGCCAAAGAGACCGTCAGCGCGGCCGGAGGCGCCGGGAGTTCTTCGGGCGTCTTGGGGGACTCGATCTCGGGGTCGGTCGCTTCCGGCGTGGAGGTCTCCGCCGGAACGATGACTTCGTCCTCATCACCCGTAGGGGTCGTGACCGCATCGCCCTTCCCGGAAGGTTGGATGTCATCAGAGATGGCGGGAGGAGTGACGACGGCATTTTCGCCTTCCGCTTTTCCACAACCGATTGCCGCCGTGAGACTTAAGATAAGAGCCGCGATGCCAAGTGACTTGATGGTGTAACTTCTCATTTTATCCCCTTGATTTTGCGTTCGTCAAAAACTCCCAAACGGAAGGGAATCGCCTTCCGGTGCCATCTCAAATTCGGACGCCTGCGGGTCGGATGCCGTCGCCCAGGGCGGGCTGTATGCGATCGGCTCGGGCGCGGTTTGCGTGGGTACTGTCTCGGCCGGAGGTTCGGGGATGTCGGAGCCCGACGTCACATGGACGCGGGGGCCTCTCCCAATGCCCAGCTTGGCCATCCGCTCCATGTGGCGGTTCTCCTCCGCCGTCATGTTCTGGATATAGTCGAGGCTCGACGTCTGAAGCTTGGTATCGAGCTTTTCGATCCCCAGCTCGAGATTGGCGGCGAGCTGCATTTGGCGGTCCAGGCTCGCCTGTTGGAGGGCGGATTTCTGGGCCAGGATCTGGTCCAAGGCGATCGTCTTGTTGGCGTCGGAGGCGTACATCAGGGCCTCGGAGTTCTTCTCCGGCTTTGGGTCCGTCAGAATTCCCCCTAGTGTTAAAAGGTAGTCCGGAAGTAGTTCCATATGTTACGCCCCCAAGTTCATCTAAACAGCAATTCTAGTGCCAAAATAATCACATTGAAATCATTGAATAAAATACGATAGCTCATTTTAAAATGCGCAAATCGTTCGTTAAGCAGCACAACTGTTTATGCACAAATGAGTTATTCATTCTTTATGGAAAGGCTGCGACTCTTTGTCTTGTCGCGATGAAAAACGGGGGAAATTACGCCAGCCCTGCTTCCCTGAGCCATCGAAGGACTGTGGTGTAACAGACAGGGCCCAGCCTTCCTCGAACGCCGTATTCATAGAAGGTCCCGACGCTGATTCCCGCTGGCTGGTAGTCACGGGCGAAGAGCTCGCAGACTTTCCTCCGGAGTGCGTCGGGTTTGGCGTTGTTGGAGCGGCGCCCCTTAAGGCCGTGGACGAGGGCGAGCGGCCCCCGAACGTTGAGGCGTCGTTGAAGGCGCCAAAGTGTAGAGCGCGGCACTTGTAACTTCTCGGCGGCCTCCTGAGTGCTCAAAGCGCCGCTTAGGAAGCCCAGGACATGCGGATGAGTCATTTCCATCATAGTAGTTCCCCCTGTAGGTTTTAGACGCCCGAGTTCCGTTTCTTTTCGCCGGAGAGGGCGGAGATGCCCAGGAAGACGGCACCGGCGGTTGCTGCAACGAGCGCAAGCGGATCGTCGGCGACTCCGACTCCGGTCACATCGTCAGCGACGAGGGCCGCCGCGCCGACGAAGCAAGCCGCCGCGAGTCCTCCCCAAAATGCCTTATTCTGGTCGGACGCGTTCGCAGACTCGGGGGACCGTTCCGAGGAGGTTCCCGTTGCGGATGGAGGAGGATTCGGAGGGTCCTTGGGCCAGAATTTATCGATCAATCTGCTGGCGATATGACCCGCGATGTGGACGCCGAAAAAGGTCACACCGACCCAGATGAGATCTTTGAGATGATCCGGCGGCGGTATGGGCGGCTTGGGATCCGGTTCGCCCGCCGCGGCTCGAAGCGAGGTGAGCAATGCCTCGGAGTGAGCTTGATCGAGGGAACCGTGATTGCCCGACTCGAGGGTCTTGATGGCGGCCAATAGGCTCGGGCGATGGGCGATGTCGTTGTTGATTGCGATCCGATCCTCGTCCTCTTGGTTGGAGCAGAAAAAGGCATTACTGGTCTGGCCGTCTTTTTGGCCGAGGAGACGATAGATCTCCCGAAGCTGCTCGGCTCCCCAACTGATGGGCGCTCCGTTGTGGGTCGTTTGCAAGAAGGAAAAGGAGACGCCTCCCCCGCGCGCGTAGCAATCTCCGATCTCGGTGCCCGCAAGATCCTGGTTTAGGCGAATTGCGTCGGCTTTCGCCCCCGCGATCGTGTAAGGGACGCTGAAGATGTATTGTCCCTGCATGGCTTTCATCCTGGTGATGACGTCGACGGATAATCCTTCGACTGTGAGACGCCGTTTCCCATCGCGAGAAAAGAAAGCCAAGCAGCCCGCCTTGCAGTCCGTCTTTGGCGGAGTCGGTGGATCGTCGTCGTCTCTTGGGGGAGTCGGCGGTTTGGCATCATCGATTCGCGCGATGCCGCCGTCTTTGTAGACGATCATGCCTGCGTGAGGCCCCTCGACGACCCGCAGAAGATGGTCGCCTAGAGGTTGGGTCTTGGGGACATCGCCGATCACGGGGGAAAGGAAAACCAGTTCGCCGGACTTTGCGTTGGGATCGATGACTGCGGCCCGGCCGTCACGATAGGTGACGAGACCCTTGAAGGCGCCGCCGATCCTGCACAAAAAGGGGCCTTCATTTACCCCACTGAAATCCGAGCATTGCTTGCCAGACATAGAAAACCTCCAGACGGATGCTCATTCAGCAGAATGTTACAGCAATATATATGCCAACTATTCATTGTTGAAATAATTCGAGAATTTAGGATTGATTTATTGCCAAGCACAGAAAGTGAATCAAAAAGCACAATTCCTTTTGCTCAATCGTGCTATGCTTGCGAGGTGGGCTGGACCCTCCTCAAATCCTTAGGAAGCGGTTTAGGCGGCGAAGTCTTCGAGGCCCGCACGCCCGAGGGGGCGGTCGTCGCGGTGAAGCTTCTCTCGAACCGGGGGGACGCGACCCGCGCCGCCTTCGAGGCGGAGTTCGAGTTGCTGGCGCGGATCCGCCATCCTTCCATCGTGTCCGTCCTCGGCTTCGCTCCGACGAGCGAGTTTCTCTTCGGCGAAGACCGCGGGCCTTGCTTCTGGATGGAGAGGATCGACGGGGCCGATGTGATCGCCGCGGCCCGCGCCTCCGGCAAAGAGGCCGTCTTGGGGTGGTTCCGCGAGGCCTTGGAGGCTCTCGCCTACCTGCACGGCCAAGGTGTGATCCACGGAGACCTTTCCCCGGGCAATCTCCTCGTGGATTCCAAGAGCCGCCTTCGACTCGTGGATTTTGGACTTTCCGGATTTCAGGACGCGGCGGGGGCCTTCCAGGCCGCCACCCTCCCCTACACGGCCCCCGAGCGCCTGGACGGCGTGACCCTCCCCGCGAGCGACCTCTTCGCCCTCGGGACCGTTTTTTATGAGGCGCTGGCCGGGCGCCACCCGCGCGCGGGTGGTCGGAGCCTCCGGGAGATCCTCGAGAAGCCCGTTCGCCCTCTGGCGACCGTCGTTCCGGACCTGTCGGGCCGGTCGGAGGCGGCCGTCGTCGATCGCCTGATCGAACCCGAGTTGGGGCGCCGGCTTTCGTCGGCCTCCGCGGCGTTGGAGGTCCTCTCCGGAGGGCGGGACCGACCGGCATCGGGAGCGGTCGCCGATTATCACCCCATCCGGATGATCGGGGCCGAGCGGGCCCTTCAGGTCTTGCGCCGGAGTCTGAAGACTCTTCACAAACGACCGGCCCTCCTGGCCGTCCATGGGATCACGGGCGTCGGCAAATCGCGTTTCTTGCGGGAGATCGCCTTGCAATGCGCCGTAGCGGGGACGGCTTGCCGTCACGCGCGGCCCAAGGACATTGGGCGGACGGAAGGGACGATCCTGCTCTCCAATCTTCACGCCCTGCCTCCCGAGGACTTGCTGCCCTTGGTCGACCTGGAAAAATCCCTCGCACCCGGCCGACTCGTCGTCTTGGAGTGGAACGACGACCGCCTCCCCGACCGGCTCCGGCCCTTTTTCCGGAAAATCCTGGAAAATCCTCTCTGCGAGGAGATTGCGCTCAAAAATTTGGATCGCCAGGAGACGTCGCAACTGCTCCGGAACGCCCTCGGGGAGAAGGCGGCCGGCGAGGCCTTGGAGGATGTCTTCCGGGAGACGCGGGGCAATCCCCTCCTCCTGGTGGAAACGGCCAATGTTTTTTTGGAGGAGCGCCGGTGTTCAGGCCGCGAATTTTCCAAAAAGTGGCTGAAGGAACTTCCGAGACTCGCCTCCTTCGACAGCGTTCTCCTCTTTCGTCTGGAGACGTTGACCGGCGAGGATCGAGCGATCCTAAACCACCTGGCGTTGGCCGGCGGTCCCGTCGCGCTCGCGGTCTTGGCCCATGCGGTCGGGGATGAGGGGCTGGCCGCGCGACTCCCCTACCTCCTCGAGCGGGAGCTCGTCGTTCGCGAGGCGCTTTCCGGAAAATACGCCCCGGCGACCGAGGGGTTGGCGGCGTTCCTCCGTCAGGGTCTCTCGACGGCCGAGGCCCGCAAGATTCACGAAGATTGGTTCCGGGCTCTCGAGGCGGCCCCGGCCGACGACGCCGCCAAGCTTCATCACGCCGCCGCTTTGGGAGAGAGGGCGCTGGTCGCCGCGGGCGCCCGTCCCGCCGCCGAGAGGCTCTCCGCCGACGGGCGCAAGGACGAGGCGCTGGCCCTCATCGCGAGCGCTCTCCCCTTCCTGGAGGGGGACCGGGACGAAACCTCCCGGCTCCTGCGCTTGAAAATGAACTGTCTGAACGACCTGGGGCGCTTCGAGGCGGCCTTGGAGGTCGCAGAGGATTGGTTCGGGCTGAACGCGAACGACGAGCCGGCGCCTCTCCGGGCGGTCAAGTACTGGTTCATCACCGGACTCAACCACCAAAATATCGGGGATCACGGCGAGGCCGCCTTGAGGCTTCAGCGCTGTCTGGAGGCGGGCGACGCCTCCGAGGAAGCCCATCGCCCGTATCTGGTCCGGGCCCATTCCCTCCTGGGCGCGCACGACCTGCGGGAGCGGCGCCGCTTCGGCGAGGCCCGGCGGCATTTCGAGGAGGGCTTGGCGCTCGCCGGTCCCGGAGGCCGACGCCGCGCCGAGATCTGCCGCCATCTCGCCGAGCTTGGGGCCCAGGAGGGACGCTGGGACGAGGCCAAGCGGCGCTTCGAAGAGGCGGAGCGTCTCTATGCCGCGGACGCCTACGGTCCGGGCACGTTCGCGGTCGGCCTTCAGCAGGGAAATCTGGCGCTCGACCGGGGGGACTTCGAGACGGCGGACGCCTCCTACCGGTTGGCCGAGGCGGTCGCGCGCGGGCGCGAGGACGCCTTGGAGCTCGCGCTGGTGCAAAGCAACCAGGCCGTCTTGGAGCGCCGGCGCGGCCATCTCGCCCCGGCCCTTCCCCTGCTCGCCCGGGCCCACGACGTCTTTCAAGTCCTCGGGAACCGCAAGGACTTGGCCGAGAATTTAAAGAGGCTGGCGATCGCCGAGGCCTCCCTGGGCCGCTTCGCGCGCGCCGAGACGGCCGTCGCCGAGCTTCGGGAGGCGGTGACGGGTCTGCCGGACGCCCAAGGCCTCCTCCACGAGTCGGAGGCTTGTCTGAACGCCTGGAAGGACGGAGGCCGCCTTCCGGATTCGGAAAAGATCGGCGAAAAGGGGCTCGAAGAGGCCTACGCCCGACTCCCGCCGGAGCTTCAAGTGACCTTCGCCAACCGTTCCGACGTCCGTGGCCTTCCCTTCTTGACCGTCTCTCAAACGCCGTCCCCTTCGGGGGAGGCGAAAACCGCTGGAGGTGATCTCGTGGACATTTTAAGCGAACTGGCCGAGCTCAACCGGGAACTCGTCCAAGACGAGCACATGGACCGTGTCCTCAAGCGGTTGATGGACGCGGCCATGGACCTCTCACGCGCGGAGAGCGGGTTCCTCCTGGTTCAAAACGAGAAGGCCAAGGGACCGATCCCCGGATTCCAGGTCGCGGTCTCCAAGAAGATCGCCAAGCGGGACCTTGAGCGGCCTGGCTACGCCTTGAGCCTCTCGTCCGTCCGCCGCGCCATGCAGTCGGGCGAGGCCGTTATCACGGACAACGCCGTCGAAGACCCGCGTTTCCGGGAGGCGAAGAGCGTCCATTTCGCCAAACTCAAGTCCATCCTCGCCATTCCCGTGACGGGCCGCGAAGGGGTGCTCGGCGTCTTCTACCTCGATCACCGCTACGAGCGAGGCCTCTTCGAGGGACAGACGCTCGCTGCCATGAAGGCGCTGGCCGGCGTCGCCGCATTGGCCCTCGAGAAGGTGCGCAAGATCGCGGCGCTCTCCGAGACGAATGACCGCCTCGCGGAGGAAGTCGAAGTCCGATCGAGCGAGATGGGCTTGATGAACCGCGAGCTTCAGAAGACCCGCTTGAGCCTTAAGAACGAGTACGGCGACATCGTCGGGCGCTCGCCGCAGATGCTCAAGGTCCTGTCGCTCGTGGACCGGATCACCGAGGCGCGCGTCCCCGTCTGGATCTATGGGGAATCCGGGACGGGCAAGGAGGCGATCGCACGCGCCCTCCACTTCAACAGTGCTCGGTCCAAAAAGGCCTTCGTGACGGAAAACTGCGCGAGCCTGCCGGAGACGCTTCTCGAGTCGGAACTCTTCGGCCACAAGAAGGGCTCCTTCACCCATGCGACCGCCGACAAGAAGGGGCTCCTCCAATACGCCGACGGCGGGACCGTCTTCTTGGACGAGATCGCCGACATGAGCGTCCCCCTCCAGGCCAAGTTGCTGCGCTTCCTTCAGGAGGGGGACGTCCGCCCGATCGGCTCGAACGAGGTGGTCAAGGTCGACGTCCGCGTCGTCTCCGCCTCCAACAAGGACCTGCACGACTTGGTCCGGCAGGGAAAATTCCGGGAAGACCTCTTCTTCCGTCTCAACGGCGTGACGGTGACCCTCCCTCCGCTCCGGGAGCGCTTGGAGGATCTCCCGCTCCTCGCCGATCATTTTTTGGGAAAGATCGCCGGGAGGGAGAAGAAGCCGCGGTTGAAGCTCTCCCCCGAGGCCCTGAAGATTTTCTTAAGCTACGATTGGCCCGGCAACATCCGCGAGTTGCAGAACACGCTCGAGACGGCGGCGCTCTTTGCGGAAAAAGGCGCCATCACGGCGTCCTCACTCGAATTCAAACCGACCCTTCTGGGCGGAAAGGCTCTTTCAACACGCACCCCTCCGCCCGCAACCCCCCAAGGTGAGACCGAGCTCGTACGCATCCTCCGCGCGATCCGCGACGCCGGCTATCACCGCTCCAAAGCGGCCGAGGCCCTGGGGATCTCGCGCCGGAATCTTTACGCCAAGCTGGAAAAATTCGGCGTCAAGCGGGACGCGGCGACGCTCCACGAATACATCGACCGGTATCTTTAGGCGGGGGATCCCTTCGGGTATCCCCCTGCCCCCTGGCTGCGGAATCGGCCCGGCGTAGCCGGATCCGATTCCTTTCGATGGGGCTTGATTTATTGGAAGAGAATGGGCGCCGAGGTCGTCGACGCGTCGACGTCGGAATAGTACGTCGTGAAGGATCCGAGCGGATGAGTGACGCCGACATAGTCGACGGTGAACGTCACCGTCCCCTCGCCCAACGTCAGATTCAAGAAGACGACGTTGGTGCCCTCGGCTGCCTCCCATCCCGCCGGGGCCTCGAAGGATTGGGCCGCCAAAGGGGGCTGTCCCTTGGGCTGATAGCCCATGTGGACCAAAGGGGTTCCATTGGGCGTGGGGCCGGCCAGGATCCATTGATCGGCGTCGCGGGATTTGAATTCCAGCTTCATCTTGAAATCCGTCGTCGCGTTCTTGAAGACGGGATAGATGTCCGGCGTCGTCCGCGAGAGCTCCCACCAGGCGTTGACGCCAAAGCGGAGCCTCCAATCCGTCGCCTCTTTCTGCTGGTCGCTGCCCACCGACTCGCCGTCGCCCTTGGGAGGGAAGGTCCCGCCCCGGGCCAGGACGTAGGAATCTCCCAATGATGCCCCGCCGTTCGGGGTGTTGTTGATGGGATTGTTGATGGGGATCGCCGGCGAATCCCCGCCCGCCCCCGACGAGGGGCCCGTCGGAAGATCAGTGGCGCCGGAGGGGCCCTCGCCCTCGGTGGATTCGGGCTTTTCGGAATTCGCGACCCCCGCCGGATTGGACGGGGTCCCGCTGGGACTCATGCCTGGGAGACAGGCGGACAGGAGGCCCAAAAGACCTAAGACCGCGATGAAATGCCTGGAAGACACCACCCCATTATATCGGAGGATGCGCTCGATGTAGTTGCTTTTCTGGGGCTAGGCCCTCGGGTGCTTGGCTGCGACGATCTTCAAATGGGACAGGTTGAGGTGTGTATAAATCTGTGTCGTCGAGATGTCCGCGTGGCCGAGCATGGCCTGGACGCTCCGGAGGTCCGCCCCCCTCTGGACCAGGTGCGTCGCGAAGGAATGCCGGAGGACGTGGGGGCTCAAGTCCTTGCGGATGCCGGCCCTCCGCGAAAGGTCCTTCAGTAGCTTCCAAAACATCTGCCGCGTCATGCCGCGTCCGAGGCGGGTGAGAAAGAGGGCCTGCGTCGATCGTCCCTTGCGGTGCGTCTCCCGCGCGGTCGCGAGGTAGAGCTGGATCGACTGGATCGCCGACCTTCCGATGGGCACGATCCTTTCCTTGCTCCCCTTTCCCATCGTCTTCAGAAAACCGCGGTCCAGGTGGAGGTCATCCACCGTGAGATGGACGAGCTCCGAGACGCGCAGCCCCGTGGCATAGAGAAGTTCCAACATGGCGTCGTTGCGAAGTCCTTCCGGCCCTTCTTGAGCTCGCGCGTGCGAAGCGCTCAAGACCCGGTCGACCTCGTCCAGCGTCAAGAAGTTGGGGAGCTTTCGCCCTGCCTTGGGCAGTTCGACGAGCGCGGTCGGGTTCTTGGAGACGTCACCTTCCTTCAGGAGGAATTTGTAGAGCCCGCGGATGGCGATCAGGTGCCGCGCGAGCGAGCGCGCCTTGAGGGCCCCATCAGCGAGCTTCATGACATGCTCCAGGATATCCTGGGGGGCGACGTCGCCCCAAGACGTCTTCCTGCGCCTGCGAAGGAACTCCAGAAAGCCGTTTAGGTCGGTCCCGTAGGCGGCGAGCGAATTCTTGGAGAGGCCCTTCTCGACCTTCAGGAAGTCCAGGTAGCGTTGGAGGGGTTCTTCCACCAGTCGGGAACTTATCAGGAGAGGGTGCGCGTGTCGAAGGAATCGTGAAGGTCCCAGCCCGCCTCCGTACCCGTGTAGGTGATCCCGGCGGGAAGTTCGGAAAGCAGGATGTGGGCCACGAAATGGGCCAATCGGCCCATTTCTCCGACGGGCAATTCCCGGATGAGGGAGGCGTACCCGCCGGCCGCGGTCCTGTAATGAATTTTGATGAGCGGCTTCACGAAAAATCCGGCGCCGGCAGGTCGAAGAAGGCCTCGCCGCCCCCGCTCTCGAGTTGGGCGTGCTTTTGCTTGATCTCGGCCATGCGCTCGACGTGCTGGTTCTCATTGGCCGTCATCTGCATCCTGAATTGGAGCACTGACTCTTGGAGCTTGGTATCGAGCTTTTCAATCCCCAGCTCTAGTTGGGCCGCCAATTGCATCTCGCGGTCGAGGCCCGCCTGCTGCATGGCGTTCTGCATGCCCATGATCTGGGCGAGCGCGACCGTCTTGTTGTTGTCCGCGCTGTACATCATGGCCGTGGAATAATCGACGGGGGTGCCGTAATTCACCGTGCTTTTGCTGCCACCAATGGAATCCCCGATTTTGTCGCCGACATAAGCCCCGACCGGTCCACCCACGGCGAATCCGATCACAGTTCCCCAGAATCCCATATTGACCTCTCCTTGGAAGAGATGGAGCAAGGTCCATGCCATTCAAAATCGCTTGAAAATTCGGGCAAAACGGGAGCCGTTCGACCGATTTTGTTTCCCCCGGTTAACAGAGTGAGGGCTTGACGGGCGGGCCCCGTTTTGAGGACTCTAGGCCTTCGATGACGCGAATCTTGGAAATCGGCCCCGGCCGCGGGGATTTTTTGTTTCACCTGGCGGAGGAGAACCCCTTGGCGACGGTCGTGGGCGTGGAGGTCAAGCCCGGCCGGTGCGAGAAGCTCGCCGTTCGGCTTGAAAAACGGGGTTTGGCGAATGTCGAACTCGTCTGCATGGAGGCCCAGGCCTTCCTGCCCCAGTGTGCGAACGCGGAATTCGCGAAGATCTTCATCCTCTTCTCCGACCCCTGGCCCAAGCGGCGTCACGCCAAGAACCGGCTCTTTCAGGGGAAATTCGTCGCCGAACTCCTGCGCGTCTTGGAACCCGGCGGCCGCGTCTACGTCGCCCATGACGACCCCCGCTACGTCGCCCAGATCCGCGAAACCTTCCGGACCTTCGCGGCGTCGTTCATCCACAAGGAGGACGGCATCGAGTTCGTGACGTTCTACGCCGACAAATGGAGGAAGGAAGGCCGCCTGATCTGGTCCTTCTCGTATGAAAAGATCGATGGCAAGAATCGCGAAGACATAGGAGGTCCGTGTGTCCACATCCCCCTCGAAGAGCTTGGAGACGTTCCCCAATCCGCAACCGGATCGTGACTATGTGATCGAGTCGGTCTGTCCCGAGTTCACCAGCCTCTGCCCCAAGACCGGCCAGCCGGACTTCGCCACGATCACCATCCGCTACGTGCCGGACAAGCTCTGCGTCGAATTGAAGTCGCTCAAGCTGTACTTATGGTCCTTCCGCAACGAAGGGCATTTCTTCGAGAAGGCGACGAATCTCATCCTCAGTGATTTGGTGAAGGCCTGCGCCCCGCGCTGGATGGAGGTGGTGGGCGCCTTCAACGTCCGCGGCGGGATCACCACGACCGTGACGGCAACGCATGGCAGGCCGCGAGATTAGGAATCAACGAGCAACTGTTTTAATCGGCCTCCGACAACAGAGGGGTTCTAGGAGGCCTTTCATGTCAGTGGTCACCGCTGCCCCCGTCGGACAATACCTGCAATGCATTTTTTTGTACGGGGCCCTCAACCCCGCCTTCATTCCATCGCCCGACTTGAGATCGGGCTTGAGCCAAATTTTATCGGGGGAGGGATCGACGGAGGCCAGAAGGCTTGCACAAGACTTGGAGCGGGCGGATTCACCCGACAGATACGCAACGGTTGCAACCTCTCTCAAGGATCACCTCTCACGCGGTTCAGAGATCTCAAGGTTTCTTGTCAGAGGCGCCTCGCGAAAAGCTGAATCCGACGAAGCGTTCCGCCGTTCACTTTCAACCGCTGGGGAGGAAAGCTACGGCAAATTGATTCAAGGGGGTACCGCCGTCTTTGGTCTGGCCCCCCTTCCGACAGCCTCTTCGACCGATCAGGCCGAGACATTGCAGGAAGAAATTTACAGCGCCGTCTTGGCCCGGGAACCGGCCTCCCGTCGCCCGGTGCCGGAGCCCGTCGTGCCGCTCTTCAACCCCGATGATCTCAACTCCGAAGATCTCCGCATTTTGATTCAGGGCATGTCCCCCGAACCGGTCACCCGGAGTCGTTTGGTCGCAGAGATCCGACGGGTCGGCCGTCTTTTGCGGCTGCATGAGGGAAACCGCTCAAGGGAGATCGAGGAACGGGTCGGGCCCATGGAACGGGCGATCTCAGAGGCCTTCGGGATGCATTCGGAGAAGGTCATTTCATTTACGGAATATCGATTTGAGGAGGCCATCTTGGAGCAGTTGGTCCGGCCCTTCGGAGATTTCGGGGAGAGGATTGCCTTTCCCGTGATCCCATTCCTTCCGCAGTTTTATGCGGCTTCGTTTCGCAGCCTGGGCCGTCGACCGAACCCACCCGCGGAGCCATCACATCCAATTCTTCGAGAGGCCCTGGCGCGGATTGCCGGCGTGGTGCGGGAGCTAAAAGGTTGGGAGGACCCCGGCTCATCTTGGGATCGGGATTATCTCGACCGGATGCATACTCTCATCGCGCTGCGGGCCCCGACGGCCACCCTCGTCCTGCAGAGCTGTCTTCCCCCTTCCTCGCTGACCCTGCACGAAGCGGTCGCGCGTTTCGAGGACTTCATTTTTGAACGCGGCTGGGCCCTCAACCGAAGCGCCCTGAGGGCCAGCCTGGAGGATTTGATCGCGGGGCAAGAGCCCCCGGCGGGTCGGGCGGAGCTGGGGTTTCTTTGGGATCTGTTCGGGACGCTGGTCGGGCGCGTTCGCGGTAAGACCGCCGAGCTGGTGGAGGGCTATGGTTGGGTCCGTGCGGAACACTTGCAGATCCTGATTCACGCCTACCTCTTGGAAACCCGTTTGGTCTCCGAATACCTGACGGGAAATGGCCCTGGTTCCCCGCACCCACCGGCCGGCGCGGCCACGAAAACCGGGCCGAATTTTCTAGACGAGCTGGAAGACTCTGTTCACCTGGACCGCGAGATTTCTGAGAATCCGCAGCTCAACTCTCATCGGATGTTCAAAGCGATCTGGGAGGCCATGGTTCAGCGAGGTGAGTTGGTGGCGGAGGGTGAAGGCTACCGACTTGGACGAATCCAGAGGGGAGGGATCGGTGATCCGGCACGGGATCCGCTTCCTCCCCTGTCCTTCACGGAAGAACAACGGCTCTACCGCGAGTTCCTAAGCGTTTATCGGGGAGCCAATCCCAATGAGGACCCCGGTACGAGGAGACCATCCGGCCCGGCATCGTGAGGAATTGGGGAAAGATTCTAGAGAACTTTCCCATTGATTGACCAACCGCCTCGCTTAAGACTTGATCAACTTCATGAACTCTTCGCGGGTTTCCTGGCGGTTCCGGAAGGCCCCCAGCATGGCGGAAGTGACGACGCAGGAGTTCTGCTTCTGAACGCCCCTCATCTGCATGCAGAGGTGCTCGGCCTCGATGACCACCGCGACACCCTTCGGCTCCAAGACCCTTTGCATGGTTTCCGCGATCTGTTTGGTGAGGCGCTCCTGAACTTGGAGACGTCGGGCGAAGACGTCCACGACGCGGGCGATCTTGGAAATGCCGATGATCTTCCGGTTGGGGAGATAGGCGACGTGGCACTTGCCGAAGAACGGAAGCAAATGGTGTTCGCAGAGGCTGTAGATCTCGATGTCCCGCATCGTCACCATTTCGTCCGTGTCCTCCGTGAAGAGGGCCCCGTTCACGACCTCGTCGACGTTCTGACGGTAACCCTGCGTGAGGAAGCGGAGCGCCTTGGCCACGCGGACGGGGGTTCGCTTCAACCCTTCCCTTCGAGGGTCCTCCCCCAACTCCTGCAGAACGGACTCGAACGTGGAGACGAGATTGTCCTCCACCACCCCCTGGGAGCCGATGGGGACGACTTTGTTCTTCGAATTCTTCATGGGCGGTAGGCTATTGATAATAGGCGCTCAAGTCAATCCACCCCTCATGGCCGGCCGTCCACTTGCGGAGTTTGGCGGCCCGCGCCTTCTCGTCCGAGATGTGGTAGGCGAGGACGCGAGACGTGTCGACCTTGAGGTGTTTCTTCAGGAACTCGAGGAAGGCACGCGAGAGTTCGGGACGCGTATGCAGGGGCAGCATGCTCGCCTCGATCAAGAACCACGGCGGCACGGTCTGCGAGGCCCTTTGAGGGATGAGGAAATAGTGCATCAGGACTTCGAAGGCCCTCTCCCAGCTCATGTACGGCGTTTGGCCCGGCAGGAACTGGCCGAAGATCGACGGGTCGGCGAACGTGTCGCCGCTGAAATAGACGGCGAGATCGTTGCCGTTCCAGATCCGGAACCCCAGCGCCGGTAGGGTGTGGAGCGTGTCGTGAAACTGAAACGTCATGCCGTTGATGCGGGTCTTCGCTCGGGGCCGGATCTCGACGAAGCGCCGGTAACCGAAGTCCAGGCGCGCCGCCCCGCGGCCGAGGGCCAAATCGAGCTGGCGGCCGACGTCGTCGAAGATCCGCCGCGTGGTGTAAATACGGGTCTTAGGCCGCCTTTCGAGGATCTTCGGGATGGCGTCCGTGCAGTGGTCCGTGTGGCCGTGGGTGATGATCAGGCCTTCGAGGAGATCGAGCGGGATCCGGTGGGCCTCCAGATACTCCAGGGTGCTCGACGGCGGGTCGACGAAGAGAAAACGTCCCCGGTTCCAGATCATGAAGCCGCTGGTCTCCTCGTGCTTGGCAAATCCGTTCGCCGTGCCTCGGGGCCAAAGGCCCGGCTTTTTGAGGTCGATCGCCTGGCGCCGGACGAATTCGGCCTTCCTCCCGGCCGGTGCCCGCGGCCGGAGGGGGCTTAAAATCTCCGCTTGGGCGTAGGTCTCCAGATTGAGGGCTCCGATCGGGCGCTCCCCTTCCGAGATCCGGAAGAGGTGCGGACGGAGGCGCTCGATCATGAGGCGACCCAGGGTCACGCGCCCGTGTTCATCGAAAAAGTAGATCCGGTACAGGTCGCCCGCGTCCGGCGAAGGAAACGCGCCGATCGACTCCGGTTCGGTGGCTTCATAGGTCTGGCGGAGAAACTCGTCCAAGGCGCGGGCCTCGTCGGCGTTGTCGACGACGAAGACGGGTGTCCGGCGCGTGACGAAATAGTTGTTTCTGAGGAAATCCGCGGCGAGGAAGCCCGTGTTTCTCCGCAGCAGGGTCAGCACGAAAACGGAGGGTGCCGAGGCGCCGGCGGCGAGGACGTCCTTGTTCGACCAGAGGGCGCTTCCGAAATGGATCGCGCCGTCTTCGGTGGCGACGTCCACTCCGCCGAAGGCGGGAAAGGACAGGCGGCTCAAGGGAATGGACGGTTCTCGAAAGAGCCGGACGCCGGGCGCGCCTTCGAGCGAGGGCCGTGGGAGAAAGCCGTTCGCCGTCAGGCAATCGACGAGCGCGGCCGCCGCGCGTGCGGTTTCGGCCGGCCTGAGGGCTGCCCCGCCGCGCAGGCTTTCCAAGGCGCGCATCTCCGTCGCGGACAGGCCCGGGAGGTTGACCCCCGTCGGGCAGAGCCGGACGAGTCCTTGCTGGAGGGCCTGGAGTTCTTGACCTTCGAGCGCCGAGAGCCCCAAGAGCCCCAGCGAGAGAGCAATCTGCATGACGCACCACGTCGTAAGTGGTTGAAAATAAAACGATTTGCGTCAGTCCTCGGGGCTGGGCGTGATAGGTTGCCTAAAAAATATGAGGGCGAACACGAGGTTCGCCGCTACAAGCGAGATGTGGACAATTTTTTATCGATGTAATCGGCGGTGCGGTTGGCGAAGGCCATGATGGTCTCCTGGGGATTGACGCCCAGGGAGGACGGAAAAATCGATCCGTCGGCGATGAAGAGGTTTTGGACGCCGTGGACCTGGCCATTTTCGTCCACGACGCCGTGATCGAAATCAGCCGCCATCCGGCAGGTGCCCAGGGGGTGAAAGGCCGCGATGTCCAGTTCGGTCCGCTTGACCGTATGGGCGTCGAAAGGGGCCAGTCCCGTCTCGGGCGTGATGGGAGACAGACCCTTGATGCCGGTGAAGATCTTTTTGGCCCCCGCCGCCAGGAAGGTCTCCGTCAGGAACCGGATGCCTTTGACGTACTTTTGCAGCTCCCGCCGCCGGATGCTGTAGTAAATGAGGGGCTCCCCGTTCGGGAACCAGCGCACCCAACCCCTCGCCTCGTCGGAGATCAAAAATCCAAAGGAGGCCAGGTGGGCGTATCCCTCCATCATTTCTTTGTGGAGTCCTGGAGGAAGGCTTAGGTTGATCGACCCGAAGGACGGCGGCATGAAGGCCCCTTCGAAGAGGATGCCCTCGTCGTGAAGGCCGTCGTAACCGTAGCCCTGAGGGACCCCTTCCCAGGCCCGAACCTCCTCGTCAAAGACGCCGATGATCTTGCCGGTCGGATGGATGGTTAGGTGGCGCCCGACGTGGCGGTTGTGGAGGGCGATCCGGTTGCTTCTCAAGAGATGCGGCGTCTTCAGCGTGCCCGCGGAGAGCACGACCGCCTTCGCGGAGACGTGGATGCGGCGTTGGGGCCTCCCTTGGGCATCCAAGAAACGCCCGATCACCTCTCCGCCGTGATCCTGCTTGGGAATGATTCTTTCCGCCCGGCAACGCGTGAACAGCCTGGCCCCGAGGGCGACCGCCTGCGGGACGTAGGAGACGTTCACGCTCTGCTTGGCGTCGGTTGGACAGCCGAAGCAGCACATCCCCAATCCGTGACATCCCTTCACGTTGCGCGGGAGCGGGAATCCCTTCAGCCCCCGTGCCTCGAGGCCGCGCCGGAAGATCTTGGAATTGTTTCCCAAGACGGCTTCCTCCACGGGCGAAACGTGCAGGTTTCGCTCGACGCGCTCAAAATACGGGGCGAGGCCTTCGGAGGTCAGTCCGGTCAGGCCGAATTCGGAGCGCCACCGCACGATGATGTTGTCCGGGAGACGGAAGCATGTGCCGGAATTGATGATCGTCGTGCCACCCACGGCGCGTCCCGTGGGCAGGATGATGCAGGGCATGCCCAACGTCATTTGGGTCCCGGCGTTGTGATAGGCCGCCTCGACGATCTCCAGCGCCTCCCGCCCGAAGTCCTTGAGGCCGTAGTAGGCGCCTTCTTCCAGGACCGCCACGGACCGGCCTTTTTCCGCCAGTTCCTTGGCCGCCACGGCGCCCCCCGCCCCGCTGCCGATGACGCAGACATCCACCTCCAGAAAGAGATCCTTGTCGGGATTCTCCGTGTGGGGCGGGAGCGGGCCCGCAGGCTTTGCGGCCGGCGGGGTATAGCCGATCTTTTTGGAGATGACGGGATGCGCGTAATAGGTCGCGCAGGCCGTCGTCTCAAGGAGTTTGTAGAGAAGGCGTCTGACGTAGAACTTCGATTCACGCCACCGGTCGATGCGGCGGCGGCGGCCTTCCTCGTCCAAACGCGTGAAGGGCCGACCCGTGCGGACGAGAGAAGCCCCTTCCAGCAGCCAGAGGACGAGACGGAAAAGCGACTGGATGCTTCGTGAGCACAAGGCCACGTGGTGCTCGATGCGATCCGTGAGCCCGATGTCGTCGGGGGATTCGGTCAAGAGTCCGGTGCGAGGTAAGAGAGCGCCGGCGAAGGTCTTGAGGATCAGGCGTTCGTGGCGCGTGAAGAGACCCACTCGAATCCAGTTAGTAACACACTCGGGAGGGGGCAAGAAGGTTTTTATTCCCGGTCGGCGCCGTCCGGACATCCGGACGGATCGGCCCCGCTTTGTGCGGGAAATCGCCGTGGCACGGCTTGCAACGCCTGTTGGGCGTGGGACGCGAGACGACAACGACGCTCAACGACTGGACGCTGCCCCTGAGGCGCCGCGCCGACGCGTTATTGAAAGACGGCCGGATGGAAGAGGCCGCCGAACTCCTCGTCCGCATCCGCACGCTCTATCGACACGGCGAACAACCACGAAAGCCAGGAGGAACCCATGAACCGATTCATCCGGAACGAAGATCCGAGGATCCCGGCCACCGTTACACCCGAGTCTGACGGAGGGCTGCGCATCGAGGAACGCGGCGCGGAACCGCCGGTACCGGCGCCGGCCTACGGGGGCTATCGCCGCGTGATCGAAGGCCGCGGAACGGTCTGCGTGCCATTGGCCGCGTCCGGGGACATCCCCGGCCCCTGCCCGAACCTGGACGCCGAACCAGCGATGCCCGCAGAGGAGATTCAGAGGCTTTGGAACCAGGTCTTGGCGGAATCCAACAAACAGACGACGCGGCAGATCGGGGAACAGGCCAAACGGTCCGACGAGGACAAGACGAAAAAGCTCGAGAGATTGCTCCGGCTCGCGCTCAACTCCGGCGACATCGACACGGCGATGCTGCTCTTCTCGAGCCTTGAGTCCCGCAGGGCCAATGACCTGGCCGCGGGCCTCATGAACCGCATGCAGCAGCTGCAAAAGGAGCGGCAGGATCTCACCGCGAGCATCGGGAAGTCCGGCGACGAAAAGAAGGACGCTCAACAAGCCCAGAGCATTAACGCCAAGGTCGGCGACTTGAATACGGAGATGAACATGTTGCAGACTTTTCTGCAGGACGTCCAATCGCACAAGAACGAGGTCCAGCAGCTGGCGAGCAACTACCTCAAGTCCCGCCACGACACGGCGATGGGGATCATTCGGAATATGGGATAAGAAGTTTTTCAAGCTCCGGGGCCGTCAGGCTTTGCCCGATGAGGCTCTTCAAGACCTCACCCTCCGGCGTCAGGATCAGGAACGTCGGCCAGCCGACAACGCCGTAACGCTCCACCATGGCCTTGCAGTCAGGCGTCTCCTCCGTGCAATCCACCTTGAGGGGGACGAAATGCTCGGAGAGGTACTGTTGAAAACCGGGTTCCGAAAACGTTCCCTTCTCCATCTCGACGCACGGCAAACACCAAGACGCGAAGAAGTCCATGAAGATGGGTTTGCCTGAGGTCCGGGCCAGCCGGAAGCCCTCCTCGACGGAGCGGATCCAAAACGCATTCCGCGTTTCGACGACTTCCCCACCCCTTCCGGCGAGCTGCCCGTAGACGACCGAACCGTAGTAGAAAGCCGGGACGAGAAGAAGGACCGCGAATGTGCGCTTGATCCAGACGGTGAACGGGCCCCCGTGCACCTTGGCGGCAAGCCGCTGGTAGAACGTTCCGACGGCGAGGAAGAGGCTTCCCATGCCCAGTCCGTAGAAAAACAGCAGCGTGAAGCCGTGGACCACGTCCTTCTCCCTGGCGACGTACAGGAGGAGAGACGCAATGATCGGCCCCACGCAAGGGGCCGCCAGAAAACCGACCGTGACGCCCGAGAGGATGGACCCCGTCACACCCGCCCCCCCCAATTTGGCCAAAAAGTTCCGGAGGGCCATCGGTGCCTGGATCTCGAAAAGTCCAAAGAGCGAGAGGGAAAAAGCGGTGTAAAGGACGACGCCGAACAACAGAAAATAGGGGCTCTGAAAGAGGAACCCCAGGCTCTTGCCCAGGAGCGAGGCGGCCAGTCCCATCAAGGCGTAGGTGAGAGACATGGAGAGGACGAGAAAGAGCGAGAGCGCGAAGTTCTTAGCCAGACTCGTCTCCTGCTTGCGGACGCCGATGAAGGCGAGCGTGATGGGGATGATCGGCAGCACGCAGGGCGTGAAGGCGCTTCCCAACCCGCCCAGAAAGACCGCCAGCAGCGCGAAGAGAAAGCCCTTCTTATGGATGACCTCGAGGGGGTCTGCGATGAACGGTTGGGAGACGTCCTGGGCGACGGAGGACCGGAGCGTGACGGGGAGAGCCAGATCCTTTCTCATGAGCCGGAAGCACAGCTTTTCCGAGCATCCCTGGTACTCGAGGCGCAGGATGAGCGTCGTTTCGCCTTCCCGCGCCCCGGGTTTTGGTTTCACGCGCGTATTGAGGACGGCGGTCTCAAAATAGACTTCCTCGTCTTGGCCCGTGAAGGGGTCTTTCATTTTGACCGCGGGCGACAGGGTGACCGGCGCGAGCTCGTAGCCCTCTCCCTCCGCAAGGATGAGGGCCATCTTGTCCTTATGAAGGTAGTAACCCGGCGGAATGAGGAAGGTGATTTCGACGGGCGTTTCCCCTCCCGGAAAGACCCTGCGGGACGAAAGATCGACGGTAAAGGAGAAGGGGTCGGACGGTTGGGCCCAGAGCAAGGCCGGAAAAAGAGCGAGAAAGGCAATTTTTGCGAGGAATTTCATGACGGTTTTTGCTATCATAACCCTCTCGTTGGTCAAAGCGCCAACGGTGAACGGATGAAACGCACCCATCAGACCCTCCTCCAATCGGCATTTCGAATCGCCAAGTCGACCAAGGCCAAGGCGGTTCTCCTCTTTCTCGATCCATTGGGGGAATTGCCCGACTTGGAAGTTCCGAAGGGATGCGCCCTCCTCTTCGTGACGCGAAAATCAAAAGACGAGCTGGAGGGGCTATTTCCGGACGGACTTCCCGCCTCCAGCCCTGTGGTCATGCTCCCCAAGATCGACATGACCCGCATCGGACTCGTGAAGATGGCCGTGGCGCTGGCGATCTCCAACCGGCTGATCGAGTTGGGCGACAAGATCGTGTTCGTCGCCGGGCATCCGGAGCTCAACTCCCTCGACGCCATCTTCTCTCTGGATACGGCCACGGAGTCGGAGATCCTGACGACCCAGGGCGTCGCCGGCATTTCGGAAAGCGTCAATCCCGAGGTCTTCCAGACCGCCCTGGCGATCGCGCTGGAGCTGGCGAGCCGCGGCCGCGAGGGAAAGCCCATCGGGACCATCTTTGTGATCGGCGACGAGGAGAAAGTTCTGCAGCTCTCCAAGCAGATGATCATCAACCCCTTCAAGGGGTATTCGGACGACGAGAGGAACCTCCTGAATCCCGGTCTCAAGGAGACGCTCCGCGAGTTCTCGGCCCTGGACGGCGCCTTTGTCATAGGGCGGGACGGTCTGGTGCTGACCGCCGGACGCTACCTGGGCGCGGCTTCCGATGAGGCCACGATTCCCCGTGGCCTGGGCTCCCGCCACATCGCCGCGTCGGGCATCACGGCGATGACTCAGGCAATCGCCATCGTCATCTCCGAGTCCACGGGTGACGTGAGAATATTCAAGAACGGCAAGATTATCATGGAAATCGAGAAGCCGATTAGGGTACCACAGGCGTCCTAAGAGAGGTGCAGACCATGGAAAAGAAAGAACATGCGACCCGCTTCGACGCCGTCGAGACCGACAAGCGGATCATCGACCAGAGGCTCCGCAAGCACGCCATCTCCCCCGCGGAATACCAAAAGATCCTCAAGAACGCCCCGGACGACAAGGAGTCAGCCGAGGAACTCGTCGTCGCGAAGGAGACCAACCAATAGTCAGGTGTAGGGGCGAACCTCGTGGTCGCCTTATTCGGGCAGATTCGAAAAAATCCCTTCCACGGAGACGTTCGACTGAAAGACCCGTGCGAACTCCTCCAGAACCACCTGTTTGACCTCCCGGAGCGAGGGGGACCAGCCCATCTCTTTTTCCATCGACGTCACGCCGCGGTCTTTGATGCCGCAGGGATGGATGTTCCGGAAGGGCGCGAGGTCGCAGGTCACGTTGAGGGCGAATCCGTGCGTGGTGACGCCTCTTTCGATCCGGAGTCCCAGGGCCGCGATCTTCCTGTCTCCGCCGATCCACAGTCCGGGATGCTCCGGGTCCCTCTCCCCTTCCAGTTGGAACCGGGCGAGCGTCCGCAAAAGGCATTCCTCGATTTTCCAAACGAGCTTGGGGACGGGGTCGCTGAGGCGGAAGATGAGGTAACCCACGAGCTGGCCGGGACCGTGATAGGTCATGCGGCCGCCCCGGTCGGTCTTGACCAAGGCCGCCCCGCCGTCGCGGAGGCTCTTGGGATCGACGAGAAGATCGGCCGCCGAATCCCTCCGTCCCATCGTGTAGACCGGCGGGTGTTCCAAGAGGAGAAGATGGTCGGAGACGGCGTTGCGCCGGCGGAGCGCGGCGAGCCTCTTCTGCCAGGCGAGGGCCTCGTCGTAGGGAACAATGCCTAGGTCCGAACAAATAATCATAATAGCGTGGGATCCCTCCGGGCATCCCCCGAGCCCCCTTGTCACGCTCGCACTGGCTAAGCCGGTTGCTCTCTCCTAAAGCTCTTCTATCATCTTATGGCTCCCCTTCCACTCCCGCAAGTGGGGGGTCACCCGGCCCTGATCGTCGTATTCAAGGGCCGCGTAGGTCAGCCGGACGATGCGTCCGGGATTGGAGATCTCGAGCGAGATCTTCTCGCTCCAGAGACCCGTATTCACGTAGAATTTTCCGGGGGCGAATTCCCTGAGCACCGCGTAATGGGTGTGGCCGAACACGACCACGTGGGTGTCCCGCTCGGAGAGAAGGATCTTCTTTGCCTCCCGGTCGAGTTTCGGGCTGATGGGGACCTCCTTGAGAATCTGCAGCGTCTTGACGAAGGAAGACCGCCGGTGCGGGTCGCGTCGGAAACGCAGCCAAACGAAATAGAAGACGATCCGGAAGATGGAGCGGAATGCGAAGAGCGTGTCGTGGATGAGGGCCCACCGGAGGTAATGCTTGAAAGGAAAAATTTTGTCGAAATACGGGCGCTCCCGCTTCACCTTGTTGAGGTAGTGGATGACGAAGAAGCTGCCCCAGGGCAGGTTCACCACGGGAGACGGCAGATTTTCGGTCAGAAAGTAGCGCCTCGTGTCATAGGCGTTGTCCGCGAAATACTGGTTGCCGTGCTCGACCAGGACGCCGTCGAAGCGATAGCGGCCGGTGACGATCCGGGTCCGAGGTCCGATGGACTCTTGGAGAAGCCGATGCACCGCGGCGAACAACAGCCCCGGGTCGTGGTTGCCGAGGACGAACGTGACCGAGCGCCGGGAGGAATCGGCGAATCGCCTCAGGGCGGCGAACAGCCCCGGATGTCCTTCCAGGATCTCGCGTGTCCTCGAAACTGCGGCCGCCTCGTCGATGATCTCGGGGCTCGGATCCGCCGGATCCGTTTGAAGGTGGTTGAAGAAATCCCCGTTCAGGATGAGTTCGACCTCGCTTTTTGCGAACTCCCCGCCCGCGTGGTGGTCGAGGAATTCGATGAAAGCGTCGTCATGGTGGAAGTCTTCCAGGTGGTTTAAGTTACCGCCAGGCAGGTATTTTCCGCGTCCGACGTGAAAATCGCTCGCGACGAGCTTTAGCTTTCGCGGTGCCGTAGCATCCCCCATCGTTTAATCGGGGGATCCCTTCGGGCATCCCCCGAGCCCCGTTGGCACGTTCGCACCGGCCAAGCCGGATGCTCACTCCTATCCACGAAGCAGTCGCCAACCGATTCGTGTGTACTGGACGGCCGTCACGGCCGTGAGGGCCGTCGTGGTTCCGAGAACGTACGACCACAGCGTATCATAGGGAAGGTCGCCAAGATAGGAGCGGGCGGCGGCCATGTCCTGGGTGCGCGTGAAGGCCGCGAAAACGGTCAGGATCTGAAAGAACGTCGTGAACTTGGAGAGATACGTGGGCTGGTAGACGATCGTGACCCGGCTCCTCTTGAGGATGACGAGGCCCACGGAGATGAGAGCGTCGCGGGTGAAGACCAGAAAGGTGACGGGCCACGGCAGGAATCCGCCCATGGTCAGCGAAAGAAAACCGGCGAACATGAGCAGCTTATCGGCGACGGGATCGAGAAAGGCGCCGAGGCTTGTCCTCTGCCGGAGGACGCGGGCGATGGTTCCGTCGATCAAGTCGGTGGCGGCCGCCGCGAGAAAAACCGGATAGGCCAAGTCCCAGCGCCCCAGGATTCCGAAATAGAGAAGCACGAACGAGGCGCCCATGCGGAAGTACGTGAGCAGATTTGGAACAGTGATCGCGCTCATAGCGACGGGTTTTGACATGATTCAACGTTCTTGGAAATGGAGGAATTTGGAGTAGTGCTTGTCGTCGACGACGGCCTCGAGATGGATGCCGTCGGGCCTGTCCTCGCGCTTCAGCACCCGCCCCGTGCGGTAGATGACCGAAAGCGCCGCCCCCGCCTCGTAGGGAAGGCGGAGGGCCACGAAGCGAAACGACTCGGAAAGCTTACGATCGACCGCTTCCAGGAGGCTTTCGACCCCCTGCCCCGTCAGCGCTGAAATGGCGAGGTGGTTCGGGTCATGGCCGTTCCCTCCCAAGTCCGATTTGTTAAAGACCTTCAGCAGCGGCTTGCGGTGGAGGCCGAGCTCCTCCAGAACCCGGTCGACGACGGTCACTTGTTCTTCGGTATGCGGATGGCTTGCATCGATCACGTGCAGGAGAAGGCTGGACCCCTCCACCTCCTCGAAGGTCGCGCGGAAGGATTCGACGAGTTGGTGGGGCAGCTTCCGGACGAAGCCGACGGTGTCGGAGAGAAGGATCTCGCGCCCGGACGGGAGCTTCAAGCGCCGGACGGTCGGGTCGAGGGTCGCGAAGAGCTTGTCTTCCACGAGCACGGCCGCATTGGTCAGGCGGTTCATGAGGGTCGACTTGCCGGCGTTGGTGTAGCCCACGAGCGAGACGGTGGCGATGGGGAGTTCGTTCCGCCTTCCGCGGTGCAGCCCCCGGTGCGATTGCACGCGCTTGAGTTCCTTGCGGACGAATGAGATCCGTTCCTTCGCCTTCCGGCGGTCCATCTCGAGCTTCGTTTCGCCGGGACCCCGGGTTCCGATGCCGCCGGCGAGCTGGGAGAATTCCGACCCCCGTCCGGCGAGTCTCGGGAGGAGATAGCGAAGCTGCGCCAATTCGACCTGGAGTTTGCCCTCGCGGGTGCGCGCGCGCCGCGCAAAGATGTCGAGAATCAGGCCCGTCCGGTCGATGACCTTCCGGCCGAGGATTTTTTCCAAATTCCGGTTTTGCGAGGGGGTCAAGTCCTCATCGAAGATGACCGTCTGCGCGCCCAAGACCCCGGCGCTCGTCCCCAAGGCCGCCGCCCTTCCCTGGCCGATAAAGGTGGCCGGATGGATGTCCCGCAATTCGTGAAGCTCCGAGGCAAGCACCTCGGCGCCCGCGGTTTCCGCGAGGCGCTGGAGCTCATCCAAGGACGTTTGTTGGTTGGATCTGTTGCGCTTCGCGTCGAAGACGCCCACGAGAAGCGCCCTTTCGAAACCATTACTGGAGTATCGTGACGGGTGACCCAAAGAGTTGATCAACCTCCCTGATGAGCGTGCTTGAGGGATCGACCTTCAATCCCTCCGGCAACACCAAAATGGTCTCACCCTTCGCGGAATCCTTCAAGTGGATGAATGCGGAGGCCTCCCCCCGATGGCGGGCCAGGAGCGACTTGAGGGTTTCGAGCTGGTCCCGGCGAATGCCGCCTTCCGGGAGGTGAAAGTGAACCTCCCTCCTCGCGCGGCCGGAGCCATACCCTTCCGGCGCCGCGTAGAAGGTCGGGTTGACGGCCACCAGGTCCTTGAGGCGCACGATCTCGCGGGCAATGAGCTTGACGCTCTCCTCCTCCGCGTCGACCGTTCCCCGGACAAAGAGGGGCTCGTCGGTCTTGAGCAGGGCGTGCGAGCGTGCATACAGGTCGGAGAAAACGATGACCGGCACCGTCCCCTTGAGGTCCTCGAACGTGACGAAGCCCATGCGGTCGCCCTTCTTGGTGACGGTCTCGCGCAGGGCCGAGACGACACCGCCCAGGCTGATGGTCTTGCCGGCGTCCGCTTCGGTCATGCCCCGAACGGCCTCGGTGTCGAGTGTCGAGCGTTTCTTGAGCTCATCGGCCACGTCGGTCAGGGGATGGCCCGTGATGTAGAAACCCAGCGATTCCTTTTCGAAGGAAAGCTTCTCGCGTTTTTCCCACTCCGGACCGGGCGGGAGGGTCTCAGCCTCCGGGCCGTCCCCGCCCGACTCGAAGAGACCGGTCTGGCCCGTGGACTTCGACTTCTGCAAGCGGGCCGCCTTCTCCAGTTGATCCTCGACGGCGGCGAAGATCCGGGCGCGGGCGAGCCCCAAGCCGTCGAAGGCGCCGCACTTGACGAGACTCTCCACCACGCGGCGGTTGACGCGCCGGCCGTCGATCTCGGCGCAGAACTGACCAAAGGTCTTGAAGCCCCCGGCGCGCTCCCGGGCCTCGATCATCGACTCGATCGCGGCCTCGCCCACGTTCTTGACCGCGGCCAGCCCGAAACGGATCTGCTTCTCCCCCACGACCGTGAAGGCGCTCGCGCTCTGGTTGATGTCGGGCGGCAGGACCTGAATGCCGTGCTCCCGCGCGTCCTGGATGAAAAGCAGCACCTTGTCCGTGTTCCCCATGTCGTGCGTGAGCAGGGCCGCCGTGTATTCCGTCGGATGATGCGTCTTGAGGTAGGCCGTCTGATAAGAGACGAACGCGTAGGCCGCCGAGTGCGACTTGTTGAAGCCGTACTCCGCGAATTTGGCCATGAGGTCGAAGATCTTTTCGGCCTTTTTCGGGTTGATCTTGTTCCTCTCGCAGCCCTCGAGGAACTTGCCGCGCTGCTCGGCCATCTCGTCCGCCTTCTTCTTGCCCATCGCGCGGCGGAGGATATCGGCGTCGCCGAGCGAAAAGCCGGCCATGGCAGAGGCGATCTGCATGACCTGTTCCTGATACACGATGATGCCGTAGGTCTCTTGAAGGATGTTTTCCAGAACAGGCAGTTCGTACTTGACCGGGACCTTGCCGTGCTTGCGGTTGATGAACTCGTCGACCATGCCGCTGCCCAGCGGACCCGGGCGGTAGAGGGCGACCAGGGCGATCAGGTCGGGGAAGATCGTGGGCTTCATCTTCATGATGAGCTCGCGCATCCCCGAACTTTCCAGCTGGAAGATGCCCGTCGTGTCGCCCGTCGAAAGCCGCTTGTAGACCTCGGGGTCGTCCAAGGGGATCTCGTTGATCTTGATCGGCGTCCCTTTCGTCCGCTGGATCATCTTGAGCGTGTCGTCGATGACGGTCAGGGTCTTGAGCCCCAGGAAGTCGAACTTGATGAGTCCCACCTTCTCGATCGCCTTCATGTCGTACTGGGCGACGATTTCGTCGTTGTTGCCCTTGTAAAGCGGCATGAAGTTGACCAGCGGCTGGTCGGACATGACGATGCCCGCGGCGTGCGTCGAGGCGTGGCGCGTGAGCCCTTCCAGGGCCCGTCCGATCTTCAAGAGCTGCTTGACCTGCGGGTCCTTCGATTCGAGTTCGCGAAGCTGAGGCTCGGCCTTCAAGGCGTCTTCGAGCGTGATGTTCAGCGTATTGGGGACGAGCTTCGCGATCTTGTCGACGTCCTTGTACGCCATGTTCATCACGCGGCCGACGTCGCGGATGACGGCCTTGGCCTTCATCTTTCCAAAGGTGATGATCTGGCTCACGTTCCCGTATTTTTGCTGCACGTACTGGATCACCTTCTCCCGCTGGTTCATGCAGAAATCGATGTCCATGTCGGGCATGCTGACGCGCTCGGGGTTGAGGAACCGCTCGAAGAGGAGGTTGTACGGGATCGGGTCGATGTCCGTGATTTTGAGGCAAAAGGCGACCAAGCTCCCGGCGGCGGATCCGCGTCCGGGACCGACGGGAATGTCGTGACCCTTGGCGTAGTTGATGAAGTCCGCGACGATGAGGAAATAGCCGGAGAATCCCATCTTCCGGATCATTTCGAGCTCGCCCTTCAGGCGATCGACGTACTTGTCCTTGACCGTCGCCAGGTCGCCGTCCTTGAGCGTCGTCTTGACGAAGTTCCAGCGCTCCTCAAAGCCCTTCCAGGTCTCCTCCTCCAAGTGCTCGTCCAGCGTCTTTTTTGCCGGCGGCTCGAACTTGGGGAAATAGTAGGTCTTGAAGTCGAGCTCCAGGTTGCAGCGGTCGGCGACCGCGACCGACGCCTGCACCGCCTCCGGCCGGTCGGTGAAGAGGGCCGCCATCTCCTCGGCCGTGTGCATGAAGAACTCGTCGGTGGAGAACCGCATCCGGTCGTCGTCCTGGAGGGTCTTGCCCGTCTGGATGCAAAGCAGCGCCTCGTGCATCGGGGCGTCCTCGCGGTTCAGGTAATGGCAGTCGTTCGTGGCCACGGCCGGGATCGAGAGTTCCCGGGACAGCTCGAAGAGGACACCGTTCAGCCGCTTCTGCTCCGGCAGGCTCGACCCCTGCACCTCCAGATAGAACCGGTCGTCGAAGATCGACCGGAAGTCTTCAGCCACCCTTCGGGCCCCCGCCACCCCTCCGCTCATGGCCGCCTCCGCCATCTCGCCGGAGAGACAGCCGGAAAGGGCGATGATCCCCTTGGCGTGAGCCTTTAAAAACTCCTTATCCGTCCTAGGCTTATAGTAAAAACCCTCGAGATAGCCTGAAGTAATGATCTTGCAGAGGTTGCGGTAGCCCTCGATGTCCTGGGCGAGCAAGGTCAGGTGATGGTAGGGTTCCCTTCCCTGCCGGACCTTTTTCTCGAACCGGCTACCGTCGGATTGGATGTAGATCTCGCATCCCAAGATGGGCTTGATGCCCTTCTTCTTGGCCGCCTGGTAGAACTCGATGCCGCCGAAGAGGTTGCCGTGGTCGGTGATGGCGACGGCCGGCATGCCCAGCGCCTTCGCCTTGGCGACCAAGGCGTCGATCGTGATAGCGCCGTCCAGGAGCGAGTACTGGGTATGAAGATGCAG